>NZ_JBEXPT010000011.1:0-93563 GCF_040612195.1 Streptomyces sp. NPDC006450
GCGACCGTGGTGACTGGCCGCCGCCCGGCCCCGCGACCGGGGGGGACCTCGCGGGGCGGGCGACGGGGGACGGTACCGGTCGGACCGCGGCCGGAGCCGCGGTGGGCGTCCGTCAGTTCCGCGTGCCGCTCGCCCGGCGACGCAGGAACCAGGTACCGCCGACGGCGGTGGCGGCCAGCACTGCCGCTCCCGCCGCGATCTTGGCGGGGTCGGTGGTGGTGGTCGTGCCACCGCCCACCCCGGTGCGCACGTGGCCCTGGGGGGCCCGCTCGTGCTCGGTGACGATCAGGTCGCCGGTGGCGAACTTGCCGTTCGCGCAGGTGGCGCCGATCGAGTGGGTGCCGGGGTGGGTTCCGTGGGCGACCTGGAACTGCCCCACGACCACCTCCTTGTGGGTGCCCGGGACCAGCTTGAAGCGGCCGCCCCCGACGGTGGTGGCGTCGCCCTCGGCGTGGCTGCCGGGACCGCAGGCCTTCGTGTTGACCGTGACGGTGGTGCCGGGGGCGGCGGACTTGGGCCAGACCTCCAGCGGGGCGAAGTCGCCGGCGGCGAAGCCCGTCATGCCGAAGCCCGTGATGCCCAGGTCCGCGGCGGCGACCGCGCCGGCCACCGGGCCGGTGAACGCGGCGGCGGTCAGCGCGGTGGCGGTGAGCACGTGGGCGGTGCGTCGGCGCATGGGGGTCTCCCTGTGGACACGGGGTCGTGTTTCCGAGGTAACCCGGGAGCGGGGGCGGCCGCCTGCTGATGCGGTGTCAGATCGGTGGCGGCGGGTGGGGCGGCGAGGGCGTTGTCGCAGGTGGGACGCGGTGCGGGGGTATTCGTGGGGCCCCACCCCGTCCGGGTGACGGTGGCACCGGGGTGGTGCCGGTCAGGCCGGGGGGAGGGTGAGGGTGGCCGCGGCGCCGGTGGGGGCGGGGTTCGTGAGGGCGATCCGGGCGCCGATGACCTGGGCCTGCCCCAGGGCGATGGTCAGCCCCAGGCCGGTGCCCCGGCCGCGTTCGGTCGCGCCCGTCAGGAACCGCTGCGGCCCGTCCCGCAGCAGGGTCTCCGGGAAGCCCGGCCCGTGGTCCCGGACGGTGACCGTGTTCCCGGCGACCGTCACGGTGATCGGGTCACCGCCGTGCCTGCGGGCGTTGACCAGCAGGTTCGTCAGGATCCGCTCCAGCCGCCGGACGTCCGTGCGGACGCGGGCCGTGCCGTCGTCGGCGCCCAGGATCCGCGCCTCCACCCCCGCACGCCGGACGCCCGCTTCCACCAGCGGTCCCAGGAGGTGGACCTCCAATTGGGCCACCTCCCGGTCCCCGTCCAGCCGGGCCACCTCCAGGAGGTCCTCCGTCAGGCTGCACAGGGCCGCGACCCGGTCGCGCACCAGCTCCGTGGGCCGTCCCGGGGGGAGCAGTTCGGCGGCGGTGTGCAGTCCGGTCAGCGGGGTCCGCAGCTCGTGCGCCACGTCCGCGGTGAACCGCTGCTCCGCCACCAGCCGCCGCTGCAGGCTCGCCGCCATCGTGTCGACCGCCGCGGACAGTTCGGCCACCTCGTTCCGCGTCCCGGGTACGCCCGACGGGCCTATCCGCGCGTCCAGTTCGCCCGTGCTGATCCGCCGGGCGGTCTCGGCCGCGGACCGCAGGTCCTTGCTCAGCCGGCTGGCCAGCGCCGCTCCGCCGATCGCCGCGAGCGTGACGACGACGACCCCGAAGGCCATCAACTTCTGGTCCAGTTCCGACAGTTCCGCCTGCTCCTCCGCCAGCGGCTGGCGTACGGAGAGCACTTGGCCGCTGCCGACCGGCCGGGCGGCCCACACCGCCGGGTGCGGGCCGTGCAGGTCGAGGTAGGTGGTGCGCTGCCCGGCGAGGGCGGCCTGGCGCAGCGGTTCCGGCAGGGTCGGGCAGTCGAGGCGCGCGTCGGCCTCCCCGACCTTGTCGAAGTCCAGCTGGCCCGTGAGTTCGTACACCTGCCGCACCCGAATGAGTTGCGCGAGGGCGCTCTTGCGCGCCGCGTCGGCCACCTGGTTCGCGCGGGCCTCGTGGATCAGGATGCCGATGGTGAGCGCGACGAGCGAGCAGCCGACGGCGAGCAGGACGGAGATCTTCCAGCGCAGGCCGAGGGAGTGCAGGAGGCGGCGGCAGCGGAGCAGGGAGCGCTTCACGGGCCCGCCTGCTTCGCGGGGGCGGGTGCTTCGGAGCCGGTCGGCCGGGGGGCCGGGCACTCGGCGGAGCCCCGGCCGGAGATGGCGTTGCCGAACTTGTGCTCGTCGCTGAGGACGATCATCCGCCGGCCGTCCCAGTGGTAGCGGATGTCGTGCTCGGATCCGTCCTCGTCGGTGGTGCGGACCAGCAGGTCGGTGCCGATGGTCTCGGCCCTGAGCCGCCGGCCGCTGGTGAACAGGATCGGAACGATCCTCCCGCCGACCGCCGTGTAGACGCTCAGCACCGAACGCCCGGTCTGGGCGTCGGCGGCGACGATCAGCTCGGGATTCCCGTCGCCCGTCAGGTCCGCGAACCGGGCCGGCCGGATGCCGGCCTTGCCCGGACCCTCGATCGTCTTCCCGTCGGCGAAACGCTTCATCGCCTTGTCAGCACGGACCACGGCCATCACGTCGACCTTCTCGATCCCCTGCGGCCCCACGGCCGGGGCGCCGTCGAGCGGCTTCGGCGGCGGGACCCGGCCGGCCACCGCCGTACCGCCGGAGCTCGGGGACTCGGTCCACGAGGGCCACAGCGGCTTCGGCTGGGGCTGGGCGGACACGGGCGGCACGACCTCGCCGTGCCCGAGCCCTCCGGGCGCGGCGCAGCCGCCGAGGCCCATGCAGAGCAGGGCGGTCGCGGCGAGGACGCGGCGGGTCGTTCGAGTCATGGAGAGCGGAACCGTCGGGTAGGGGGAGGTGGCCGGGGAGGTCGGGGGGGCGGGGAGGCAGACTGACGGTAGGCGGCGTCGGTCACGGGGACCGGACGGTCGTGTAACAGCGGTGCGTAGGTGGGCTCCCGCGGCCGAAGTCGGGACTTTCGGCCCGGGCCCGAGGTCGGCCCGAGGTCGGTCCGAGGTCGGCCCGAGGCCGGCGGGAGTCCGGTGAGCAGCTCGGTTCGAATCGAAGGAGGCACGCATGACATCGGCCGATCGGCCGGAAGGCCACGGCAGAGGAACGGTTCCGCAGGGGGAGGAGCTCCCGTTCTTCGTCTACGGGACCCTGCGCCCCGGCGAGGTCAACCACGACCTGTTCCTGCGCGGCCGCACGGCAGCCGAGGAGCCCGCCCGCCTCCCGGACGCGGCCCTGTACGAGGGCCCCGGCTACCCGTACGCCGTGGACCGCCCCGGCTCCGCCATAGCCGGAGAGCTGATCACCCCCGTCCCCGGGGCCTACGGGGAACTCCTCGTGGCGCTCGACCTCCTGGAGGAGTACGCGGGCCCCGGGCACCCCGCCAACATCTACGACCGCACCGCACGCGAGGCCCTGCGCCCCGACGGCACCCCGGTCCGCGCCTGGGTCTACCTGGCCGCCCCGCCCCTGGCCCACCACCTGGCCCGGGCCGGCACCCGGATCCCGGGCGGCGACTGGCTGCGCCGCTAGGCTGCCTCGTCCCGGGCGGCCCCGCCTCCCCCGACCCGTAGGAGACGGGTCAGAGGCCTTCCGCGCCGCGGTTGCGCAGGCGCCGGCCGTACTGCTGCAGCACCCACAGCTCCTCCTGGACCGCCGCCAGCTGCTCCGGTGCGTCCTGGTGGCCGAGGCGGGCCAGAGTGCCCTGGATCTCGTGGACCCGGCGGTCGACCGCGCGGAGGCGGACCTGGACCAGCTGGACCCCGGCGTAGACCTCGTCCACGGTCTTCGCGTGGATGGCCTCGACGACGAGCTCGGTGACCAGCGCGCGGACGGTGTCGTTCGGCGCGGCGTCCCGGACCCGGGTCAGATAGTCCTCGGTGCCGAGCGAAGCGCCGCCCGCGTCCATGATGGCCTGGCGCACGGCCGCGTAGGGCGGGGCGGTGAACTCGTCCATCCCGTACGCGTCGAAGGCGGGGGACACCAGGGCGGGGCGCTGGAGCGCCAGCTTGAGCAGTTCGCGCTCGGTGATGTGGGCGGGGCTGCGCAGGTTCAGCGCGGGTCCCGAGGGGGTCGCGGACGGCGCCGGGATGTCCTCGTACGCGTGGCCGGAGCGGGCGGACGGGCCGGCGTGGCCCCGGCGCTGCTGCTGGGGCTGGTTGCCGCGCTCCCGGGCCCAGCGGTCGAGCTGGGCGATCCGCTTGACCACGAACTGCTCGTCGCGCATGCCGAGCATGCCCGCCAGCTGGACCGCCGACTCGTGCTGGATCGCGACGTTCTTGATCTTCTTGATGATCGGGGCGGCTTCCTCCAGCGCGGCCGCCCGCCCCGCCGGGTTCTCCAGGTTGTGCCGGGCCACGATGTGCTTCAGCGCGAACTCGAACAGCGGGGTGCGGGCCTCGACCAGCCCCGATACGGCCGCGTCGCCCTTGGCCAGACGCAGGTCGCACGGGTCCATGCCGCCCGGGGCGATGGTGATGGAGGTTTCCGCGGCGAACTTCTGGTCGTCCTCGAAGGCCCGCAGCGCGGCCTTCTGCCCGGCCGCGTCCCCGTCGAAGGTGAAGATGACCTCGGCGGTCGCGTTGTCCATGAGCAGCCGGCGCAGGATCTTGATGTGGTCTCCGCCGAAGGCGGTGCCGCAGGTGGCGATCGCGGTGGTGACCCCGGCCAGGTGGCAGGCCATGACGTCGGTGTAGCCCTCGACCACGACGGCCCGGGAGGTCTTGGCGATCTCCTTCTTGGCCAGGTCGATGCCGTACAGCACCTGGGACTTCTTGTAGATCGCCGTCTCGGGGGTGTTCAGGTACTTGGGGCCGTTGTCGTCCTCGCGCAGCTTGCGCGCGCCGAAGCCGACGACCTCGCCGCTGATGTCGCGGATGGGCCACATCAGTCGGCCGCGGAAGCGGTCGATGGGCTTTCCGCTGCGGCTGTCCTGGGCCAGGCCCGAGGTGATCAGTTCCTTGTCGCTGAAGCCCTTGCCGCGCAGGAAGCGGGTCAGGTGGTCCCAGCCGGCCGGGCTGTAGCCGACGCTGAAGTGCTGGGCGGCGGCCTGGTCGAAGCCGCGCTCGGCCAGGAACTTGCGGCCGATCTCCGCTTCGGCGCTGCCGAGCTGGTCCATGTAGAACTCGGCCGCGGCCTTGTGCGCCTCGACCAGCCGGATCCGCTCGCCGCGTCCGCTGGTGCCGGCGGTGTAGCCGCCCTCTTCGTACCGCAGGGTGATGCCGGCCAGGCCGGCGAGCCGCTCCACCGCCTCCGAGAAGGAGAGGTGGTCGATCTTCATGACGAAGTCGAGGGTGTCCCCGCCCGCCTGGCAGCCGAAGCAGTGGTAGAAGCCCTTGCTGGGGCTGACCTGGAAGGACGGGGACTTCTCGTCGTGGAAGGGGCAGAGGCCCTTGAGGTTGCCGCCGCCCGCGTTGCGCAGCTGGAGGTACTCCGAGACCACGGCGTCGATCGGGACCGCGTCCCGTACCGCCTTCACGTCGTCGTCGTTGATCCGTCCTGCCACCGCGCCAGTCTACGGCCGGGCGCGGACAATCCCGTCAGGCCCCTTCCGCCGGAACCAGCACCGAAAGCGGAATCGATGGATCCGCCAGTTTCTCCCGGTCCACGGGCGCCTTCGACCTGATCAGGGCCTGGATGTCCTCCGTGACGTCCCACACGTTCACGTTCATCCCGGCCAGGACCCGGCCGTCCGAGAGCCAGAAGGCGATGAACTCCCGCTTGCCCGCGTCCCCGCGGATCAGCACCTGGTCGTAGCCGCCCACCGGGGCGTACCCCGAGTACTCCAGACCCACGTCGTACTGGTCGGAGAAGAAGTACGGCACCCGGTCGTACGAGACCTCCTGCCCCAGCATCGCCCGCGCGGCGGCCGGACCTCCGTTGAGCGCGTTCGCCCAGTGCTCCACCCGCAGCCGGGTCCCCAGCACCGGGTGGTGCGCGGCCGCCACGTCGCCGACCGCGAACACGTCCGGGTCCGAGGTGCGCAGCGAGGCGTCCACGGCGATCCCGCCCCCGTGCTCCCGGTCGACCAGGGCCAGGCCCGAGGTCTCGGCCAGCGCGGTCCGCGGGGCCGCCCCGATCGCCGCGAGGACCGCGTGCGCCGGGTGTTCCTCCCCGTCGTCCGTACGGGCCGCCAGCACCATGCCGTCGTGCCCGACGATCTCCGTCAGATGGGACCCGAAGTGGAAGCGCACCCCGTGCTCGGTGTGCAGGTCGGCGAAGAGCCGGCCGACCTCCGGACCGAGCACCGCGTGCAGCGGGGTCGGCGCCGGCTCGATCACGGTGACCTCGGCCCCGTACCCGCGGGCCGCCGCGGCGACCTCCAGACCGATCCAGCCGGCGCCCGCGATCAGCAGGTGTCCGTTGTCCCGGCCCAGGCCCGCCAGGGCTCCCCGCAGCCGCTCCGCGTGCGAGAGCCGGCGCAGGTGGTGCACCCCGACCAGCTCGGTGCCCGGGATGTCGAGCCGGCGCGGTTCGGCGCCGGTGGCGAGCAGCAGCTTGTCGTACGGCAGCGCCGTACCGTCGCCGAGGACCACCTTCTTGGCCTCCCGGTCGAGGTGGACCGCGGGCTGGCCGAGGTGCAGCTCGATGTCGGAGGCCGCGTACCAGGACGGCTCGTGCACGAAGACGCTCTCGCGCTCCTCCTTGCCCGCCAGGTACCCCTTGGAGAGCGGGGGCCGCTCGTAGGGGTGCTCGCGCTCGTCTCCGATCAGGATCACCCGCCCCGTGAACCCTTCGGACCTCAGCGTTTCGGCCGCCTTAGCCCCGGCGAGTCCTGCGCCGACGATGACGAACGTCCGGTGTGCGTCGACCACCTGATGCCTCCTCATAACCTCTGCGTCACATGCGGCCACATGCGAGCGTCCCGCACCGAGCCTGCCGCGTGAAGGGGGAATGGCCCGATCGGCTCACCCTTCGGCGCGTCGCGCGCGCTGGGTGAGGCGGGCGTGCAGGGAGCGCGCGGAGGCGTCCGTGAGGGCCGCGATCTGGTCCACGACCGCCCGCTTCCTGGCCCGGTCGTCCGGAGCCTCGTCGAAGATCGCGCGGAACTGCGGGTCCAGACCCTCGGGTGCGCGGGCGCTGACGGCCTCCGCGAGTTCGGCCAGGACGATGCGCTGATCGGCGCGGATCCGCTCCTGCTCGTCGCGCTGCATGACGTACAGGTCGGCCACCGCCTTCAGCACCGCGCACTCGTTGCGGGCCTCGCGCGGCACCACCAGCTCCGCCGCGTACCGGGTCAGCCGGCCGGTCCCGTACGCCTGCCGGGTGGCGCCCTCGGCGGCCAGGCAGAATCGGCCGATCAGCTGGCTGGTCGCGTCCTTCAGCCGGGCCTGGGCCACGGCCGAGCCGTCGTACCCGTGCGGCCACCACTCCTGTTCCATCAAGCGGTCCAGGGCCTCGCGGAGCTCCTCCGGCTCGGTGTCGGAGGGCACGTACCGGCCGATGGCCACCCGCCAGATCTCGGCGCGCTCGGGCTCGGCGAACAGCATGTTCGGGTCGAGGTGGCCGGCGTGCAGGCCGTCCTCGAAATCGTGGACGGAGTACGCCACGTCGTCCGACCAGTCCATGACCTGCGCCTCGAAGCACTTGCGGTCCGCGGGCGCGCCGCGGCGCAGCCACGCGAAGACCGGCAGGTCGTCCTCGTAGGCGCCGAACTTCACCGAGCCCGGGTCCGTGGGGTGGTCCCCGCGCGCCCAGGGGTACTTGGTGGCGGCGTCCAGGCAGGCCCGGGTGAGGTTGAGCCCGACGCTGACCAGCGTGCCGGTCTGCGGATCGGGGACGAACCGCTTGGGCTCCAGCCGGGTCAGCAGGCGCAGCGACTGCGCGTTGCCCTCGAAGCCGCCGCAGTCCTTGGCGAACTCGTTGAGCGCTTCCTCGCCGTTGTGGCCGAAGGGAGGGTGCCCCATGTCGTGCGACAGGCAGGCGGCTTCGACCAGATCGGGATCGCAGCCGAGCGCGGCACCGAGCTCGCGGCCGACCTGGGCGCATTCGAGGGAGTGCGTCAGCCGCGTACGAGGACTCGCGTCCCAGTCGTACGAACGGGTCCCCGGGGTCACCACCTGGGTCTTCCCGGCGAGTCGGCGCAGGGCGGCGGAGTGCAGTACGCGGGCGCGGTCGCGCTGGAAGGCGGTCCGCCCGGGCCGTTTGTCGGGCTCGGTGGCCCAGCGCTCGGTATCGGCGGGATCGTACGGCTCACCGGGCAGGTCGAGGCCGGGTCGGACAGGTGCGGTGGTGCCTTCCATGCCTTCCATGGTCAAACGGTAACCGCACGGGCCGACAAGACGAGTCAAGAGGAGCAATCGGTGCGAGGGGGAACCAACCGGGCCGCTACGCGGTGGCCAGTTCGAGCGGCTGCTCCCGCGCCACGGGCGCCGCGAGCGCGGCGGCGGCGTCGTCGTAGCGCTGCAGCACCAGCCGGGCCAGCGCCGGATGGGCGCCCAGCGGGGCGGCGGCCGGACCCGGCGCGGCGGCGGCGGTCGCGGTGGCGAAACGGCCCGGGGCGGTGAAGTAGGAGGCGACCGCGACCCGGTGGAGGCCGCGCGCGGCCAGGGCTCGTACGGCGCCGGGCACTCCGGGCGCGGCGCCCGAGGCGTAGGCGGCCACCACGGGCACCCCGCCGAGCCGTTCCGAGAGCAGGTCGGCGCTGGCCCGCACGTCGGTGGCGGAGTCGGGGTCGCGGGACCCGGCGGCGGCCAGCACCACCGCCGACCCGGCGCTCCAGCCGGCCTCCACGAGCCGCTCGTACAGGGCCTCGACGAGCAGCGGATGCGGGCCGAGCGGGGCGGCGACGCGGGTCCGCAGGTGCCCGGCGCGGGCGGCGGCGGCCGGCAGGTCCCGCTTGACGTGGGTCCCGCGGCCGAGCAGCAGCGGCACCAGGACGGCGGCTCCGGAGGCCCCGTCGAGGGTGTCGTCCAGCAGCGGGTGGTTCAGCTCGATGTGACCGAGCCGGACGTCGAGGCGGGGGCGGAGCTCGCGGACCCGTTCGAGCAGGGCTTCGACGGTGTGGAGGGCGCGCGGATCGCGGCTGCCGTGGGCCACGGCGACGAGGGCGGGCTGCTGCATGGGAGGACTCCTGCGTGGTGTCGGGGGCGCAGACCGCTGAGCTGCGTACCGAGCTGGGCGGTGATCCGGGTCAGCAGCTCCGCCGTGGTCGCGGGCGGCAGGGGCGGGGGAGGCGGGGGAGGCGGGAGAGGCGGGAGAGGCGGGAGAGGCGGAAGAGGGGGCAGGGACTCGGGAGGGTGCGCCGGCTCCGTCATGAACCGATCCTGCGCGCGGCAGGTTGCCGGTGCGTTGCGCGGGCGTGACGGGTGTTTTCCACCTGCTCACAAGGGGGTGGACGCAGGGGGTGGGTCGGGCCGTGCTTCCCTGTGCCGTGAACCGGCCCCCGCACGGCGGCCGGCGGGGGAGGGGCGGGGGATACGGGGGCACCTGGGCGGGTTCACCTGCCGGCCCTGTACGGACACCCGCACCCGGTGGTGGGCGCGGTGGCGTGGGTCTCCTTCCTTCCTGCCTGCTGCCTGCTGCCGGCGCCGGGGAGGGGAGCGGCGTACGCCGTGGTGCGACGCCCGCCCTGAGCCTCGGCGGGAAACCGCGGGGACCGTACACGCGTCCGTAGACGACGGGACCGGCACCAACAGGACCACCGGACCACAGGACCACCAGCAGGACCGACAAGGGGATCGCATTGAGGCGCGCAGGGGTACGAGGCCTACGAGGCCTACGAGGTCTGCAGGGGGCGGCGTGGGGGCGGCTGAAGGCGGTACGGGTCGGGGTGCCCCGGACCGTACGGGCCCGGCGGCGGGCCGTGCAGCTGGTGATGGCGGGCTGCGTGCTGACCCTGCTGCCCTCGGCGTGGACGCACGCGTCCGCCGGGCCCCGGCTGCGGACCACCGCCGACGCGCCGGCCGCCGAGGTGGCCGTGGTCTTCGGCGCCGGGCTGTGGAACGGCCGGCCCACCCCGTACCTCGCGCGCCGCCTCGACGCCGCGGTCGAGCTCTACCGCGCGGGGAAGGTCAAGGTCGTCCTGGTCACCGGCGACAACAGCCGTACCGATTACGACGAGCCCGACGCGATGCGCGCGTACCTGACGGGCCACGGCGTGCCCGACGCCCGTGTCGTCAGCGACTACGCGGGCTTCGACTCGTGGGACTCCTGCGTGCGGGCCCGGGAGGTCTTCGGCGTGCACCGGGCCGTACTGATCAGCCAGGGCTTCCACATCCGCCGGGCCGTCGCGCTGTGCCGGGCCGCGGGCGTGGACTCCTACGGGGTCGGGGTGTCCGACGTGCACGACGCGACCTGGTACTACGGCGGGGCCCGCGAGGTCTTCGCGGCGGGCAAGGCGGCACTGGACGCGGTCTTCGAGCCGGAGCCGCGGTTCCTGGGGCCGAAGGAGGAGGGGGTGTCGCGGGCGCTGGCCTCTCTGGCAGACTGACGTCGCAATCGGCCTATGCCGATTAGTCATATAGCTCTTAGGGCTATCCGGCCCGCAGAGCGCCCGGCTGTCCGTCTGTCCTTCGTGTGCGTCAGGGGTGTGGAACCGTGGCTGTAGTGGATCTCAGCGGCAAGGTCGTCGTCATCACCGGTGGGGCCCGCGGCCTCGGCGCGGCCGCCGCCCAGGCCGTCGTCGACGGCGGCGGCAAGGTGCTGATCACCGACGTCCTGGAGGCCGAGTGCGCCGAGACGGCGGCCAAGCTCGGCGACGCGGCGCGCTTCCTGCGCCACGACGTGACCAGCGAATCCGACTGGGACGCGGCCCTCGCCTTCGCCCGCGCCGAGTTCGGTCGCATCGACGGGCTGGTCAACAACGCCGGCATCGCCTCCGGCCAGTTCCTGGAGCACGAGAGCGTCGAGCACTTCCGCAAGGTCGTCGAGATCAACCTCGTCGGCGTCTTCATCGGCATCAAGGCCGCGATACCGCTGATGCGCGAGAACGGCGGCGGCTCCATCGTCAACATCTCCTCCGCCGCCGGCCTCACCGGCCTCGCCCTGACAGCCGGCTACGGAGCCTCCAAGTGGGGCGTGCGCGGACTGTCGAAGATCGGCGCGGTCGAGCTCGCGGAATCCCGGATCCGCGTCAACTCCGTCCACCCCGGCATGACGCTCACCCCGATGACCGCGCCGGTCGGCATCCGGGCGGGCGAGGGCAACTACCCCGGCACCCCCCTCGGCCGCGTCGGCCTCCCCGAGGAGATCGCCGCCGCCGTCGCCTTCCTCCTCTCGGACGCCGCGGGCTACATGACCGGCGCCGAGCTCGCGGTCGACGGCGGCTGGACGGCCGGCCTCACGGTGAAGTACCTGACGGGCCAGTGAACCGGATCCGCGTCGCCGACGGCCGGATCGTGTACGCGGGGATCCCCGACCGGCCTCCGATGCGCAGGGCCTCACCGGAGCCGCCGGGGCGTGCTGAGGTGGAGCACGCGGACTTGTAACGGGAGGCGGCGGCCCGCGTAACACCGCCGACGCACGCTGGGCTGCATGCACACCTCGGACTCCGCCACCGCCACCCACTGCCCGTACTGCGCGCTGCAGTGCGGGATGAACCTCCGCCCCGGACCGGGCGGAGCGGGCGGAGTGGTGGTGGAGGAGCGGGCCGACTTTCCCGTGAACCGGGGCGCGCTGTGCGGCAAGGGCCGTACCGCCCCCGCCGTGCTCTCCTCCCGGGTGCGCCTCACCGAGCCGCTCGTCCGCACCCACGCCGGGCGGCTGGAGCCGGCCACCTGGGAGGAGGCCCTCGACGCCGTCGCCGAGGGACTCGCCCGCACGCGGCGGTCGTACGGGGCCGACGCGGTCGGGGTGTTCGGCGGGGGCGGGCTGACCAACGAGAAGGCGTACGCCCTCGGGAAGTTCGCCCGCATCGCCCTGCGGACCTCGCAGATCGACTACAACGGCCGGTTCTGCATGTCCTCGGCCGCCGCCGCGCACCAGCGGGCCTTCGGGCTCGACCGGGGGCTGCCCTTCCCGCTGGAGGACATCCCCCGGACCGGCTGCGTCATCCTCGTCGGTTCCAACCCCGCCGACACCATGCCGCCCGCCCTGCGCTTCTTCCGGGAACTCCGCGAGAACGGCGGCACGCTGATCGTCGTGGACCCGCGCCGTACGCGCACCGCCGAACAGGCCGACCTGCACCTGGCCCCGCGCCCCGGCACGGACCTGGCGCTGGCGCTCGGCCTGCTGCACCTGGTGGTGGCGGGCGGACACACGGACGAGGAGTTCATCGCCGCGCGCACCAGCGGCTGGGAGGAGGCCCGCGCGGCCGCCATGGCGCACTGGCCGGAGCTCGTGGAGCGCATCACCGGCGTGCCCGTCCCCAAACTCCGCGAGGCGGTCTCCCTGTTCTGCGCCCCCGAATCCGCGATGGTGCTCACCGCACGCGGCCCCGAGCAGCAGTCCAAGGGCACCGACACCGTCGGGGCCTGGATCAACCTCTGCCTCGCCACCGGCCGGGCCGGCCGCCCGCTCTCCGGCTACGGCTGCCTCACCGGGCAGGGCAACGGCCAGGGCGGCCGCGAACACGGTCAGAAGGCCGACCAGCTCCCCGGATACCGCAAGCTGGTCGACCCGGCGGCGCGGGCCCACGTCGCCGGGGTCTGGGGCGTCGACCCCGACAGCCTCCCCGGCCCCGGCCGCAGCGCGTACGAACTCCTCGACGCGCTCGGCTCGGAGGTCAAGGCCCTCCTCCTGATGGGCTCCAACCCGGTGGTCTCGGCTCCTCGCGCCGCCCACATCGAGGAACGCATCCGCTCCCTGGACTTCCTGGCCGTCGCCGACGTGGTCCTGTCCGAGACGGCGGCCCTGGCCGACGTGGTCCTCCCCGTCACCCAGTGGGCGGAGGAGACCGGCACCACCACCAACCTGGAGGGCCGCGTCCTGCTCCGCCGCCGGGCCCTGACCCCGCCGCCGGGGGTCCGCTCCGACCTGGAGGTCCTGCACGGCCTGGCCACCCGCCTCGGCATGCCGAAGGCCTTCCCGACCGACCCCGAGGAGGTCTTCGAGGAGCTCCGGCGCGCCTCGGCGGGGGGACCGGCGGACTACTCGGGCATCACGTACGCCCGCATCGAAGCGGAACAGGGCGTCTTCTGGCCCTGCCCCGCTCCCTCACGGGCGGGGGAGCCCGCATCGGGGGAGGCCCACCCGGAGGCGGCGGCGGAGCCCGGTCCGGTGCCGGAGCCCCACCCCGGCACCCCCCGGCTCTTCCTGGACCGCTTCGCCACCGAGGACGGCCGGGCCCGCTTCGTGCCCGTCACCCACCGCGAGGCCGCCGAGGTCCCCGACGCCGAGTACCCGCTCCTCCTCACCACCGGCCGGGTCGTCGCCCAGTACCAGTCGGGCGCGCAGACCCGCCGGGTGGACGAGCTCAACGCAGCCGCCCCCGGCCCCTTCGTGGAACTCCACCCCCGCCTCGCGGCCCGGATCGGCGCGGTCGACGGAGAACCCCTCGCGGTCACCTCCCGCCGCGGCCGCGCGGTCGCCCCGGCCCGCATCACGGACACCATCCGCGCGGACACCGTCTTCATGCCCTTCCACTGGCCCGGCGAGGGCCGCGCCAACACCCTGACCAACCCGGCGCTGGACCCGGTGTCCCGGATGCCGGAGTTCAAGGTCTGCGCGGTCCGGGTGGAACCGGCCTAGGCCTGCCCTTCCGGGGCCCCGGCGAAGGTGGGCTCCAGGGCCTTCAGCAGGCGGTCCGCGTAGGACTCGGCGGAGCCGGGGATCCCCGGGTACTCCTTGTGGAACGTGGCCCAGTCCGTCTGGGCGAACCCCTCGAAGACCTCTGCGACGGGCGGCTGTTGCCCGCCGCCGACCTCGAATTCGCCGGAGAGCCGGAACACCTCCGCCAGCAGCGGGTACGGCAGCGCGCAGCTCTCCGCCAGCAGGACCGCGTCGTAGAGGTCCTTGCCCTGCGGGTACATGTCCCCGGCCAGCCACACCAGCTTCCAGGCGAGGGACAGCTCCGGGGTGGCACCCAAGAGCGGCACCCCCGCCAAGACCACGGGCTCGGGCGCGACCGGCAGGGGCTCGTTGAAGACGAAGTCGAGCTGGACCTGACCGCCCTGCATCCCCGGAGCGGACCAGGGGAGGACCAGCCTGCGCCCCGGAACGCGTTCGTACGTCCAGATGTACTCGGAGACCGCGTCCGACGCCGGCATCACCAGGCCGCTGTACGGGGCCAGCCGCTCCGCCCCGGCCGTGATCGCGTCCAGCATGCGCCTGGTGCGGTCCTCCTCGATCATCCAGTCCGCGGGGACCACGACGAAGTCCAGGTCGTGCGGCTCCCGTGCGATCTCCCCGAACCACTGGGACATCAGCACACTGCCGCGCAGCACCAGCGAATCGGCGTCGCCCGAGGCCCCGACCGCGCGCAACGCCACGTCCATCGCCGCTCGTCGGGCCGACAGCCAGGCCCTTCGTGCCGCAGGCTCCGAGAACTGCGGGTCCAGGGGCCGGTACGCCTCGGAGAAGTGCTTGAGGGCGGGGTCGAAGGCCACTGCGGCCGAGTCGCCCCTGTCGCCCGTCCTCAGGGTCCGGGGCGGCTCGGCCATCCGTCGCAACCGCTCCGCCGCCGGCTCCGCGGGATCGTCCGGACCGCCCGGAATCGACGGCTTCCACTCTTGGCCGCTCATCGCGCGTCCCCCTCCCCGATCCACCCGTCGTCCACCGACAGGTCGCTGTCGTACAGAACGAACTCCCGCTCCTGGGAGCGGATTTCGTACCCGGCGTCCATCAGGGCCGCGACCAGCCCATCGCACGCCGCGGCCGCCTCCTGCGCCGTCCCCCGCGACCGCTGGGTCACGAAGCGTTCCTGCCGCCCGCCGGGCAGGACCCGGCGGGCGTTCCACGACACGTGCGCCGTGTGCGGGACCACCAGGGACTCCAGGGCGGCCCGGTCGTGGTCGGCGGGCAGCCGCAGCTTCACGTGGTGCTCGAAGTAGCCGCCGCCCGGTCCCGGAGGCTCCGTGGTCCACGGGACCGTCTCCACCTTGACCCGGACGGGATCGAAGCCGGCCGCGCGCAGCCGGGGCACGAGCACCTCGTGCCCGTCGCGGTCGGGCAGCGTCAGCATCGGCTGCGAGGCCATCCGGCCCCGGGCCAGCACGATGTGCGTCACCTTCAACTCCCGCTCCACCGACCACGATTCGAGCCGCGCCAGCTCCTCCGGATCCGGGCAGCGCACGGTGACGTGGGTCTCGTACACAGACATGACCACGATCCTCTCGGACATGCGTCCGATCCGCATCGGGATTCTGGTCCGGGGGTAACCATGGGTCACGCACCGGACCCAGAAAGTGGTCGCACGCCCCTCGTGGCAGCGATGTGTCGTACCCCACACTGAGGTGCGGTGCACCCGTCCTCGGAGCCCTGTGGAGGTCGCCCCCGTGCAGACCCAGAGCTTGACCGTCACCGTCAGCCCGCCCGCCGAAGTGCCCGCGGCCGAAGAGCCCGAGCCCGAGGCCGAGGTCGACGCCATGCACGAGGAGGAGGCCGAAGAGCCCGAGGAGTTCGAGGGCCCGGAGCTGCTGGAGAAGGTGCCCACGCCGCGCAAGCGCCCGGCGGAAGGCTCCGGCGGAGCGGGGCCGTCCGCCGACCTCTTCCGGCAGTACCTGCGCGAGATAGGCAGGATCCCGCTGCTCACCGCCGTCGAGGAGGTCGAGCTCGCGCGGCGCGTGGAAGCGGGACTGTTCGCGGAGGAGAAGCTCGGCAGCGGAGCCCCGCTCGACCTGCAGCTCACCCTCGACCTCGACAAGCTGGTCGTCATGGGCCGCATGGCCAAACGCCGCCTCATCGAGTCGAACCTGCGGCTCGTCGTCTCCGTGGCCAAGCGCTACGTCGGCCGCGGACTGACCATGCTCGACCTGGTCCAGGAGGGGAACCTCGGACTGATCCGCGCCGTCGAGAAGTTCGACTACGCCCGCGGCTACAAGTTCTCCACCTACGCCACCTGGTGGATCCGCCAGGCCATGTCGCGGGCGCTGGCCGACCAGGCCCGCACCATCCGGGTCCCCGTCCACGTCGTGGAGCTGATCAACCGCGTCGTGCGCGTCCAGCGCCGCATGCTCCAGGAGCGGGGGTACGAACCCACCGCCGAAGAGGTCGCCGTCCACCTGGAGCTGACCCCCGAGCGGGTCCTGGAGGTGCTGCGCCTCGCGCAGGAACCGGTCTCGCTGCACGCACCCGTGGGCGAGGAGGACGACGTCGCGCTCGGCGACCTCATCGAGGACGGGGACGCCGCCTCCCCGGTCGAATCGGCCGCGTTCTTCCTGCTCCGCGAGCACCTCGAAGCGGTGCTCTCGACCCTCGGGGAGCGGGAGCGCAAGGTCGTCCAGCTCCGCTACGGACTCGCCGACGGGCGGCCGCGCACCCTGGAGGAGATCGGGCGGATCTTCGGGGTGACCCGTGAACGGATCCGGCAGATCGAGTCCAAGACCCTCAACAAGCTGCGCGACCACGCCTTCGCGGACCAGCTGCGCGGCTATCTGGACTGACGCACCCGCGGACCGACGGGAAAGGGGCGCCCCGAAGGGCGCCCCTCCTGATGCCGGCCGCGCTAGTCGACCTCGGCCACCGCCTGCGCGAACTGCGCCGCGTACAGCCGCGCGTACGCGCCGCCCGACAGCAGCAGCTCCTCGTGCGTGCCCTGTTCCACGATCGAGCCGCTCTCCATCACCAGGATCAGGTCGGCGTCGCGGATCGTGGACAGCCGGTGCGCGATCACGAAGGACGTACGGCCGTGCGCGAGGCGCGCCATCGCCTTCTGGATCAGCACCTCGGTACGGGTGTCCACCGAGCTCGTCGCCTCGTCGAGGACCAGGATCACCGGGTCGGACAGGAACGCCCGCGCGATGGTGATCAGCTGCTTCTCGCCCGCGCTGACGCCGGCGCCCTCGTCGTCCAGCACCGTGTCGTAGCCCTCGGGCAGGGTGCGGATGAACCGGTCGGCGTGGGCCGCCCGCGCGGCCTCCTCGACCTCCGCGCGCGTGACCTCGCGCGCGGCTCCGTAGGCGATGTTCTCCGCGATGGTGCCGCCGAACAGCCAGGTGTCCTGGAGCACCATGCCGATGCCGCCGCGCAGTTCCTCGCGGGTCATCTTCGCGATGTCCACCCCGTCGAGGGCGATCTCCCCGCCCGTGACCTCGTAGAACCGCATCAGCAGGTTGACCAGCGTGGTCTTGCCGGCGCCGGTCGGGCCGACGATCGCGACCGTCTGCCCGGGGTCGACGCTCAGCGAGAGGTTCTCGATCAGCGGCTTGTCGGGCTCGTAGCGGAAGGCGACCTTGTCGAAGGCGACCTGCCCGCGCAGGGTCTCCGGACGCTCCGGGACCTCCGCGTCCGCCTCCTGCTCCGGCGCGTCCAGCAGCTCGTAGACCCGCTCCGCGGAGGCGACGCCGGACTGCACCAGGTTCGCCATGGAGGCGACCTGCGTGAGCGGCATCGAGAACTGGCGCGTGTACTGGATGAAGGCCTGGACGTCACCGATCGACAGGGTGCCGGAGGCGACCTTCAGACCGCCGACGACCGCGACGAGCACGTAGTTGATGTTCGAGATGAACAGCATCACCGGCTGCATGATCCCGCTGACCAGCTGCGCCTTGAAGGAGGCCCGGTACAGCGCCTCGTTCTGCTCGGCGAACAGGGCCGCGGACTCCTTCTGCCGGCCGAAGACCTTGACCAGGGTGTGGCCGGAGTACATCTCCTCGACGTGCGCGTTCAGGGAGCCCGTGGATTTCCACTGCGCCACGAACTGCGGCTGCGACTTCTTGCCGATCTTCGCGGCGACGTACCCCGAGACCGGGATCGTCACCAGCGCGACCAGCGCCAGCACCCACGAGATCCAGAACATCATCGCCAGCACGCCGACGATCGTCAGGATCGAGTTCAGCAGCTGACCCATCGTCTGCTGGATGGTCTGCCCGATGTTGTCGATGTCGTTCGTTGCCCGGCTGAGCACCTCGCCGCGCTTCTGCCGGTCGAAGTACGACAGCGGCAGCCGCGACAGCTTCGCCTGGAGCTCCTCGCGCATCCGGTAGACGGCGCCGTTCATGATGTGGTTCGACAGCCGCGTGGCGACCAGCATCAGCAGACCGGCGGCCGTGAAGACGGCCAGCGCCCACAGCGCCACCGCCCCGACCGCCCCGAAGTCGATGCTCTTGCCCGGGGTGAAGTCGGTGCCGGACAGCATGTCCGCCATCCCGCCCTGCCCCTTGGCGCGCATCTGGTCCAGCGCCTGCTGCTTGGTGAGGCCCGGATCCATGTCCCGGCCGACGATCCCCGCGAACACCAGGTCGGTGGCCTCGCCGAGGATCTTCGGACCGGTCACCGACGCGGCGACGCTGCCGACGACCGCGAGGACCATGCCCCACAGCTTGGCCCGGTCGCGCGCCAGCGCGGCCAGCAGCCGCTTGCCCGAGCCCTTGAAGTCCATGGACCGCGTCGTCGGCGGTCCCATCATCATCCGTCCTCCGGGCCCGCTCACGCCGCCTCCGCTTCCGTCAGCTGGGAGAGCACGATCTCCCGGTAGGTCTCGTTGCCGGCCATCAGCTCGTGGTGGCGCCCCTCGCCCACCACCTGCCCCTCGTCGAGGACGATGATCCGGTCCGCGTCGCGGATCGTGGAGACCCGCTGGGCGACGATGACCACGGTCGCCTCCTCGGTCTCGCGGGCCAGTGCGGAGCGCAGCGCCGCGTCCGTGGCGTAGTCCAGGGCCGAGAAGGAGTCGTCGAACAGGTAGATCTCCGGGCGCTGTACGAGCGTGCGCGCGATCGCGATCCGCTGGCGCTGGCCACCGGAGACGTTGGTTCCGCCCTGGGCGATCGGGGCGTCGAGCCCGCCCTCCAGCTCGGACACGAAGCCCTTGGCCTGCGCGACCTCCAGCGCGTGCCAGAGCTCCTCGTCGGTGGCGTCGGGGCGCCCGTAGCGCAGGTTGCTGGCGACCGTCCCGGAGAAGAGGTACGGCTTCTGCGGGACCATGCCGACCGTCCGGGCGAGCAGGTCCGGGTCGAGGCGCCGTACGTCCTCGCCGTCGACGAGCACGTCACCGCCGGTCGCGTCGAAGAGCCGGGGGATCAGCCCCAGCAGCGTGGACTTGCCGCTGCCGGTGGAGCCGATCACCGCGGTGGTCTCGCCGGGGCGGGCCACCAGGTCGACCCCGCGCAGCACGGGGGCCTCGGCGCCCGGGTAGCGGAAGTCGGCGCCGCGCAGTTCCAGGCGGCCGCGGCTTCGCAGCTCGCGGACCGGGTCGGTGGGCGGGACCACGCTGGAGTCGGTGTCCAGGACCTCCTGGACGCGCTCGGCGCAGACCTCGGCGCGCGGCACCATCATGAACATGAAGGTGGCCATCATCACGGACATGACGATCTGCATCAGGTAGGCGAGGAAGGCCGTCAGCTGGCCGATCTCCATCCCGCCCGCGTCGATGCGCATCGCGCCGAACCAGACGACGGCGACGCTGGAGATGTTCACGACCAGGATCACGGTCGGGAACATCAGCGCGAGCAGCTTCCCGGCCGCCAGCGAGACGCCGGTGAGGTCGGCGTTGGCCTCGCGGAAGCGCTCCTTCTCGTAGTCGTCGCGGATGAAGGCGCGGATCACCCGGTTGCCGGTGATCTGCTCGCGCAGGATCCGGTTGACCGTGTCCAGACGCGTCTGCATCGCACGGAACAGCGGGCGGGTCTTCAGCACGATCGCGCCGACCGACAGGCCGAGGATCGGGACCACCGCGAGCAGCACGCCCGAGAGCTTCACGTCCAGCGAGAGGGCCATGAAGATGCCGCCGACGCACATGATCGGCGCGGAGACCATCAGGGTGAAGGTCATCAGCACGAGCATCTGGATCTGCTGCACGTCGTTCGTCGTACGGGTGATCAGGGACGGGGCGCCGAAGTGGCCGAGCTCGCGCGCGGAGAAGCTCTGCACGCGGTCGAAGATGCCGGCGCGGACGTCCCGGCCGAAGGCCGCGGCGGTGCGGGCCCCGTAGTAGACGGCGCCGACGTTGCAGACGAGCTGCACCAGCGAGACGCCGAGCATCAGTGCGCCGAAACGCAGGATGTAGCCGGTGTCGCCGTTCACGACACCGTTGTCAATGATGTCGGCGTTCAGCGTGGGCAGGTAGAGGCTCGCACTGGTCTGCAGCAGTTGCAGCAGGACCAGCACGGCGATCGGTTTCCGGTACGGCCCCAGGTGGGTCCGCAGAAGTCGTATGAGCACGCGCAGGCTCCGGTCGGCATGATCGAGGGGGTTCACCCCATCTTCGGCCAACCGGTCGCCGTATCCCCACCGCTTTTCGCAAAGCCCGGTCAAAAGGAGTACTTCCTCCGGCGGGGCCTAAGCCCCGGGACCTCCGTCGGCCGTGCCGGGCAGGGGCGAGGGGAGGAGCATGGGAGGCAGGGGGGAATCTCGGGACGGATCGGCCGTGGAGGGACCATGACGGCAGCCACACGGGACCAGACCCCCGTCCGCTTCGACACCGGCGAGGCGGAACTGCGGATGAAGGAGATCGGCGGGGACTTCAGCATCGCGTTCGTACGGTTCGCCCAGGGCGTCGACATGAGCCCGGCGTTCAAGGGTCTGCCGGACGACCTGTGCACGTGCCCGCACTGGGGCTACGTGCTCAAGGGAAAGATCAAGCTGCACACGACGGACGGGTCCACGGTCTACTCGGCCGGCGAGGCCTTCTACTGGGCTCCCGGCCACGCCCCCGAGGCCGTGGAGGACACCGAGTTCATCGACTTCTCGCCGACCGCGCAGATGGAGGCGGTGGTCGGGCACGTGGAGGCCCGGATGACCTGAACCGCCGGGAAGCGGCGGCTCAGGACGGGGCTGCCCAGGACGGGGCGGCTCAGCGGACGGGGCCTCAGCCGGGTCGCTCAGGCCGGGTTCTGGAACGCCCCGGGGTGGATCTGGTCCCGCGTCGCGACGTACTGCTGGCGCGCGCCCTGCCAGGCCGGGTACTCCTCGTCCGGCTCGAACAGCTGCGCCGCGGGCGCCGGCCACAGCGGCGGGGTGTTCGGTGCCGCCGTGCCCTGCGCCACACCGAGGGCCCACGCGGCCTGCCGGGCCGCGCCCAGCGCCGCGTAGTCCGCCGGCGCCGGTACGAGGACCTGCGTACCGAACAGCCCCGGCGCGAAGGCCTGTACGGCGGGCAGCTCGGCGGCCGCGCCGAGCAGGAACACCCGGCGGATCTCCACGCCGCGGCTGCGCAGCACGTCGAGCGCGTCCACCAGCCCGCACAGCATGCCCTCGAAGGCGGCCCGCGCGAGGTGCTCCGGCTTCATGGAGTCCCGGCGCAGCCCGGACAGGGTCCCGGCGGTGTGCGGCAGGTTCGGCGTCCGCTCACCCTCCAGGTACGGCAGGAGCACGAGTCCGTGCGCGCCCGGGGTCGACTTCAGCGCGAGCTCGCTCAGCCCCTCCAGATCGGTGCCCAGCAGTTCGGCGGTTCCGCGCAGGGCCCGTACGGCGTTCAGGGTGTTCACCACCGGCAGGTGCAGCCCGGTGGCGTCGGCGAGGGAGGTGATCAGGCCGCCCGGCTCCGACAGCGCCTCGTGGTGCACCGCCATCACGGACCCGGAGGCGCCCAGCGAGACCACGGCGTCGCCCGGCCCCATGCCCAGCCCGAGCGCGGCCGCCATGGTCTCGCCGGTACCGGCGGAGATCAGCAGCCCCTCGGGCGTGGTCCCGGCGGCCTCGGCCGGGCCGAGCACCTCGGGCAGCAGCGCCCGGTGCCCCAGCGCCAGCTCGACCAGGTCGGGGCGGTAGGTACCGGAGGCCGCCGACCAGTAGCCGGTGCCGGAGGCGCCGCCGCGGTCGGTGGTGCGCCGGGCCGGGCGGCCCAGCAGCTGCCACACCAGCCAGTCGTGCGGGGACATCAGCACGGCCACCCGCCGGGCCGCCTCGGGCTCGGTACGGGCGAGCCAGGCGAGCTTCGCCACGGGCTGCGCCGAATGGGGGACGGAGCCGACGGCCTCGGCCCAGGCCTGCCGGCCGCCGAAGGACTCGATCAGCTCGGCGGCGGCGGCCTGGCCGCGCTTGTCGTTGCCGATCAGGGCGGGACGCACGAGGCCGCCCTGCGCGTCCAGCGGCAGCAGCCCGTGCTGCTGCGCGGAGACCCCGATGGCCTGCACCCCCTCGAGGAGCCCGCCGCCGGCGGCCTCGCCGAGCGAGAGCAGCCAGGCCTGTGGATCGGTCTCGTGCGGCACCGCCTCGCCGGTGGGCTGCGGATGAGGGGCGTACCCCTGGCGCAGCACGGCGCCCGTCTCGGTGTCACAGACGACGATGCGTGTGAACGCGGAAGAGCTGTCCAGCCCGGCGACTATCCCCATGCGGAGAATTCTGCCGCACGCAGGGGCGGACTCGACCGCCCCGGCGTGCGCGGAAACGGCCCCGTCCCCCATGGGGGACCGGACCGGGCCGGCCGGGACCCCGCACACGCGACCGGGCGGGACCCCGGTGCGGGGCGCTCGGGGAAGGACCCGTGCTCCGGACCGGGCCGGTCAGGTGTTGCTGGTGCCCCATTCGTCCTCGCCCGCGCCGCCGCCGCCGACCCGTGCCCGCAGGCCCCGTACGCGTCCGGCCAGGGCGGCCGGCATCGCGCCGCCCACCTTGTCGCTCACCGCGGCGTAGGCCTTGCCTGCGAACTCCCGGCCACTGTGGCCGGCGCTCTCGGCGGCGTTGCGGACCGCGGGGTTCTGCGCGAACTCGCGCGCGGACTTCTTCAACTCTTCATACCGCTCGCGTCCGGCCCGGGTCCCGAGCACGTACCCGACGGCCAGCCCGACCGCGAACGTGACCTTGTACCGCATGCCTGTCACCCTTCGTCGTGTGGTGCCCGGCCCGCTCGCGATACCGATTGGCGGAGCACCCCCCTGCTTGCGCTAATCTATGACTCGCAACGGGCGCTCGCCCCCTGGCCAAGGCCGGAGGTGGGCTGTTCGGTGCAACGCAGCAATCCCCTGTAGCTCAATTGGCAGAGCAGCCGACTGTTAATCGGCAGGTTACTGGTTCGAGTCCAGTCGGGGGAGCGCGGTCCCCTGTAGCTCAATTGGCAGAGCAGCCGACTGTTAATCGGCAGGTTACTGGTTCGAGTCCAGTCGGGGGAGCAGAAGGAACGAGGACCCCTGGGGGGTCCTTTTTTCTTTTTTCTGCCTTTCGCACGCAACCGGGCAGGGCCCGATGCGGTCTCTCTGGGCAGGCGAAGCCGATCATGCGAGGCATCCGAGGCAGGAGATCGTATGAGCGGCTATGCTGCGGCAGACGGCGCGCACACATGTACGCGCCACGCCGTGAAGGGGCGGTAGCTCAGCCGGTTAGAGCAGCGGACTCATAATCCGTCGGCCGTGGGTTCGAGTCCCACCCGCCCCACTGCGAACCGCAGGTGAAGAAACGATTTCGCCTGCGGCTTTGGCGTTTCTCGGGGGCGGGGCCGGCGGGGGTCGGCGGGAATCAGGAAGCCTCCGTTTCGTCCGCCAGGTGGCGTAGGACGTCCTTCAGGTCGCCCCGGCGGGCGAAAGCCGTGCGTTGGCGGTGGGCGCCCGAGCCGTCGCGCAGGAGGCCGGCCATGGTTCTCGCCGCGTGGTCGAGGTCGCCGGACGCGGACAGTTCGGGGGCCACCAGATCGAGCAGGGCCTCCGCCAGGTCCGCCGCCGGGAGTTCGACGCCCGTGTAGGGGTCGAGCCCGAAGCCCTCCAGGCCGTCGTGGGCCGCCCGCCAGCGCGCGAGGCGCAGTACGTCGTCCCGTACGGGTGGGTCCGGCCGTTGCTCGGCGATATCGCGCAGGGCCGTCGCGACCAGGGCGCGGGCCAGTTCGGCCTGGAGGATGGCCGAGTCGATGTCGGGGGACATGTCGGGGGCCCGCAGTTCGAGCGTCGGCCAGTTCCCCGAGGGCCGTAGGTCCCAGTAGACCATCTTGGTGTCGAGGGCCGCCCCGGAGCCGAGCAGGGTCTGCACGGAGCGCCGGAAGTGGGCCGTCGACGTGAAGTGCGGGGGCAGGCCAGCCGAGGGCCAGCCCGCCCAGGCCATCGCCCGCCAACTGGCGTGACCGGTGTCACGGCCGCCCCAGAAGGGGGAGTTGGCCGCCAGCGCGATCAGCGTGGGCAGCCAGGGCCGGACCCGGTTGGAGACGGCCACCGCCGTGTCCACGTCGAGGGTGCCGACGTGGACGTGCCGGCCGCAGCTGACGAGGGTGTCGGTGAGCGCGCCGAAGCGCCGGGCCTGCTCGCGCTGGCGCGGCTCGTCGTCGGTCAGGTGCAGGGGGCCCTCCACGGCGAGCACCGGCGAGGGCGCGGCCAGCAGCCGGCAGCCGTGGGCGCGGGCCGCCCGCGCGAGGGTGCGCCGCAGGCCGGCGAGTTCGCTGCGCAGGGTCGCGGCCGAGTCGGCGACGGGGGTGGAGATCTCCACCTGGTAGCGGGTGCCCTCGGCGTGCAGTTCGTGGGGGAGTCCCGCCGCGGTGGACAGGACGAGCGGGGCGGCCGGGACCACCCGCAGGGTGTGGGCGTCGACGAGGAGGAACTCCTCCTCGACCCCGAGGGTGAGGGGGAGGACCGGAACGTTCGCGCTCGGTGCCCCTGCGCTCGGCACTGCCTGCGGCCTCGTCCGGGCCGCCTCCTCCTCGGTCCCGCTCTTGGTCTCGCTCTTGGGCTCTGCCTTGGGTTCTGTCTTGGGCTCTGCCTTGGGGTCCGGCTTGGGCTCTGTCTTCGTGATGCCGGTGCTCGCGGTGCTGGTGCCAGGTTCGATCACTGCGCCTCCCTGGACATACGAGTCTTTTCATCATGAGCTGAACTTCAGGCGAGGAGCGCGCGTCTATTCGGTCAAATGTCCGGTGATAGTGGCGAGTTAGCGGCAAAGGCCGTACTGCGGCGGGGCCCGGGTTCCGCGTGGGGTGAGTGGTGCGGATGCGGGAAGGCGGAGTCCGCTCGACCGGGCTGCGACCGTGCTGCGACTGGGCTCCGGCCGGGCTCCGAGGTGTGGGGGCCTATCATCCGTTGTGACTCGTACGACCGCTCCACCCCCGTCCATCCGCCCACGGCGCCGCATCCTGGCCGACCTCACCCCGCTGAGAACCTCCCCGGACTTCCGGCGGCTGTGGTTCGGCGGGATCATTTCCTGGCTGGGCCAGGCGATGACGGCCCTGGCCATCTCGCTCCAGGTCTACGAGATCACCGGCTCCAGCTTCTCCGTCGGACTGGTCGGGCTCTGCTCGCTCGTCCCGCTGCTCGCCCTCGGCCTCTACGGCGGGGCCATCGCCGACACCGTCGACCGCCGCAAGCTGGGCCTCGTCAGCGCGCTCGGTCTGACCGTCCTGTCCTTCGCCCTGGCCGGCGCGGCGCTCCTGGACTACCACCGCGTCTGGCTGCTGTACGCCGTCGTCGCGCTCCAAGCCGTCTGCGGGGCGCTCAACGGGCCCGCCCGGTCCGCGATGATCCCGCGCCTGCTCCCGGCCGAACAGCTGCCCGCCGCCAACGCCCTGAACTCCGTGGTCCTGACCTTCGGGATGACGGCCGGTCCGGCGCTGGGCGGGGTCGTCGTCGGCTGGTGGGGCTACCAGGCCGCGTACCTGATCGACGCCGTCACCTTCGGCGCCGCCCTCTACGCGATGTGGCGGCTGCCGTCGATGGAGCCCGAGGGGGCGGGGGGCCGCACGGGGCGGGCCTCCGTACGCGACGGCCTGCGCTTCCTGGGGACCCGGCCGAACATCCGGATGAACTTCTTCTCCGACCTGGCCGCCATGGTGCTGGCCCAGCCGAAGGCGCTGTTCCCGGCCGTCGCCGTGCTCTGGTACGGCGGCGACGCCAAGACGGTCGGGCTGCTCATGGCCGCCCCCGCCGTCGGGGCGCTGCTCGGGGGGCTGTTCTCCGGCTGGCAGGGCCGGATCCGCCGGCACGGGGTGGCGATCCTGCTCTCCGTCGCCGCGTGGGGGCTGGCCATCGCGGTGTTCGGGCTGACCCGCGACCTCTGGCTCGGGCTGCTCTTCCTGGCCCTGGCGGGGTGCGCCGACAGCATCTCGATGGTGTTCCGCACCACCATGATCCAGGCCGCGACCCCGGACGAGATGCGGGGCCGCCTGCAGGGCGTCTTCATCGTGGTCGTCGCCGGCGGGCCCCGGCTCGGGGACTTCCTCGCCGGGGCCACCGCCGAACTCACCTCCCCGACCGTCGCGATCACGGGCGGCGGGCTCGGCTGCGTCCTCGTACTGGCGCTGCTGGCGGCGCGCTGGCGGGGGTTCGCCCGCTACGACGCGCGGTCGCCGCAGGCCTGAGGCGGGAGCAGCACTACCACCAGCCCGCTGCCTGGCCGACGGCGAAGGGAACCGGGACCAGCACGGACATGGCGAGCCATCTGCGCACGCTCCAGCCCTCCTGCCGTGGCACGAGGACGTCCACCATCAGGATCAGCCCCGCGACGAACATCCCGCCGAGCGCGGCACCGTACGTCATGACGGATGCCGATTCGGAGGCCTCCTTGTCGCAGCCGATGCCACCGCCGCAGTCCACCGACGGGTACTCCGCCACGAGCCATCGGACGCACACGCACGGAACGATCGCCACCACCCCGATCAGGAGATTCGCCAGCACCGGCGCCCACACGTGACGGCCGGGCCACCCCTGGCCGTTGGCGCCTTCCGCGGAACTGCGCACGGCCCACCCCTCCCTCGGCTCCCCGTGAGGTGGACGCCCGTGGGGGCCTCGGGGTTCCGTCGGCGAGCGGCCCCTTACGCGTCCACGGGCTCGCGGGTCCGATCGCTCACCTCGCCGCCGGTGTTGACGGTGCCGGCGAGCTCGAACATCAGGATCGCCGCCTCCCCGTCGGACTGCGGGCAGTGCTCCACCCCGCGCGGGACCACGTAGATCTCCCCGGGGTTCAGTACGACGTCCCCGGCGCGCAGCCGGATCGTGAGGGTGCCGCTGACGACGAGGAAGAGCTCGTCGGTGTCCTCGTGGGTGTGCCAGATGAACCCGCCCTGGATCTTGGCGATCTTGACGTCGTAGTCGTTGACGCGGGCGATCCGGTGCGGGGCCCACTGCTCGGTGAAGCCGGCCAGCTTCTCCGCGATGTTCACCACGGCCGCCGCCGGGCGGCCGTTCCCGTGCGCGGCCTCGTGGGCGCTCTCGTGCGTGGTCTCGGGTGTCGTCATACGGGCAGGCTGCCCCGAGGCGCGCCGACCGGTCTTGTACGTTCCTCACATCCACCTCGCCCGGCGCGAAGGGGAGCTGGCGGGTTCGCTGCCGTTGCGTTCGACGTGAGGCCGCCGGCGCGGAGCTGGGGGCGCTAGGCGGTCCCCTCCTCGGCCGGGGAGACGATGCCGCGGGCGACTCCCAGGCCGACCAGGTCCTGGGGGCGGACGCGCAGTTGGTCGGCGGTCGCCGGGGCCGACTCCGGGGGGCGCTTGAGGATGGCCGCCGCCAGCTCGGGGGCGATCACGGAGAAGTAGCTGTCCGGGGTGACCCAGGTGTTGCCCGGTGCCGCCAGGGCGAGGGCGCCGCCCGAGCCGCCCTCGCCGATGAGGAGGGTGGTGACGGGGACCCCGGCCGAGGCGAGCGCCGCGAAGGCGTCGGCGATGGCCGCGCCCGCGCCCGCGTGCTCGGCATCGGCGTCATTGGCCGCGCCCGGGGTGTCCACGAGGGTGAGCACCGGGATCCCGAGCCGGTCCGCGAGCCGGATGACACGGGCCGCCGTACGGTACCCGGCCGGGCGGGTGGCCGTGCCGCACTGGGCGGCGTAGGCCACGGCCCGGCCCTCGCGGAGTCCGAACCCGCACAGCATCCCGGGGTCGGTGCCGCCCGCCCGGTCGCCCGAGAGGGGGAGGCGGAGCTCGAAGTACGCGTCCAGGTACCGCCCCGCGCGCGGCCGGCCGGGGTGGCGGGCCTGCCGGACGGCGTCCCACCCCGTGGGCGGCAGCGCTACGTCGGCCAGCGCGGCGGGAGGTGCCACGGGCTCGGGGGAGCGGGGCGCGGCGAGCACCCGGAGCCAGGCCGCCAGGGTCGCGGGGAGCTCCCCGGCGGGCACGACCGCGTCCACCTGCCCGGCGGCGTACTGCCCCTCGGCGGTGTACGCGGCCGGATCCGCGTCCGGCGGCCGCACCCGGGACCCGGCGAACCCGACCTGCGCCCCGGGCAGCGCGAGGATCACGTCGGCCCCGGCCCCGAGGGTGGCCCAGCCGCCGCCGGTGGTGGGGTCGCGCAGCACCGCGATCTGGGGGAGGCCGGCGGCGCGGGTGAGGGCCGACTGGCGTGCCACGCGCTGCAGTTGGGTCAGCGCGAGCATGCCCTCCTGCATGCGGGAGCCGCCGGTGGCGATGAGGGAGACCAGGGGGAGGCGGTGGGTGCGGGCGTGGCTGTAGGCCGCCTCCAGGCGGTCGCCGGTGCGGTGGCCCAGGGACCCGCCGAGGAAGCCGAACTCGAAGGAGATCACGGTGGCTTCGTGGCCGCCGATGAGGGCGGTGCCGGTGACGACGGACTCGTCCTCGCCGGTCCGCCGGGCGGCGCGGGCGCGGGAGTCGTCGTAGCCGGCCCAGCCGAGGGGGCCGTCGGGGGCGGAGTCCCCCGGCGGGGCGGGGAGTTCGGTGAAGCTTCCGGGGTCGGTGGCGGAGGCGATGGCGGCGCGGGCCGAGGGGCGGGTCGTCACGCCGCCAGCGTACGGGCCGGGGCCTGGTGCGCCGCTCGCGCGGTCGGGTGGGTCCGCCCTGCGGGGCCGTCCCCTACCCGCCCTTCCACCGCGCCCCGGGCTCCGCCCGGAACCCTGGCCGGGTGCGGCGCCGTTCCCGGGGGCCGGCCCCCGGACCCCCGCTTCTCGGACGCCGGAGGGGCTGGGTACATCCAGCCCTCCGGCGTCAGAGCGGGGCTTCCCAGGTCAGGGTGGTGCCGCGGGAGCCCGATTCCGTGCGGCCGTCGTCGGAGACGGTGAGGCGGACCCGGGCGGGGACCGCATCGACCTCGACGTCGATGGAGGTGACCCCCGCGCGGCGGTGTGCCGCGGCCAGTGCGCCGCGCAGGGCGGCGAGGAGGTCGTCCGCGACCGGATCCGGGAGCAGGGCGTCCACCGTGCCCGCGAAGTGCACCGACGGCTGGAACCCCAGCAGGACCGCGGCCCCGCCCGTCTCCCGGAGGACCCGGCCGCGAAAGGTGGTCGGGGCGTCCGTCGGCGGCTGCTGGAGGGCGAAGATGGCCGTGCGGACTTCCTGGATGGTGGAGTCGAGTTCGTCCACGGCCCGGCTCAGCTCCTCGCCGACCGTGTCCCCGGTGGGTGCCTTGTCGGAGCGCCGCCGGGTGCTCTCCAGCATCATCTCCGTCGCGAACAGCCGCTGGACCACCAGGTCGTGGAGGTCGCGGGCGATGCGGTCCCGGTCCTCGTAGACGGCCAGCTGTTCGCGGTCGTGCTGCGCGTCCGCCAGGACCAGGGCCAGCGCGGCCTGGGAGGCGAACTGCGAGGCCAGCAGCCGGTCGACCGCGTCGTAGGGAGGGCCGCCGCGGGCCCGCGGCAGGGCGAGCGTCCCGATCAGCTGGCCGCAGCTCTGGAGGGGCAGCATCATGCTGGGGCCGAAGCGCTCCCGTACGTGCGTGGTCATCCGGGGGTCCGTCGCCGAGTCGTCTATGAAGACCGGCTCACCGCCCAGGAGTTGCTCCAGGACCGCCGAGCCCGGAGCGATGGCCGTGCCCACCAGGTCCCCGGGGTCCCCGTGCGTGGAGGCGGCCACGATCTCCATGCCGCCCTCCGGGGTCGGCTGGAGGACGACCCCGGCCGCCGCGTCGGCCAGCAGCCGGGCCCGTTCGGCCACGCACATCAGCGCGTCGGCCGCCGGGCGGCCCGCCAGCAGGGTGGTGGTCACGGCGGCGGCGCCCTCGATCCAGCGCTCCCGGCGGCGCGCGGTCTCGTACAGCCGGGCGTTGCCGATCGCTATCCCCGCCTGCGAGGCCAGGACGCGCAGCAGCGCGAGGTCCTCGTCCGTGAACGGGCCGCCGCCCTGTTTGTCGGTGAGGTAGAGGTTGCCGAAGACCTCGGTGTGGACCCGGATCGGGACGCCGAGGAAACCCTTCATCCGGGGGTGTCCCGGCGGGACGCCCCCCGAGCGGGGGTCCTGGGTCATGTCCTCCAGCATCAGCGGGCGCGGGTCGCTGATCAGGGCGCCGAGCAGTCCGGAGTGGCCGTCGGGCAGCCGGCCGATCGCGGTCTTCTCGGCTTCGGTCAGACCGGAGGTGAACAGCCCGGTCAGCCCGGAGCGCTCGGGGTCGACGACCCCGAGCGCTCCGTACCGTGCCGCGCACAGCTCGGTCGCCGAGTCCACGATGTGCTGGAGGGTGGTCCGCAGTTCGAGTTCGGAACCGACGTTGAGGACCGCCTCCAGGAGGACGGGCAGGCTGGCGACCTGGTGGGCGGCAAGGCCCTTCCCGTCACCGGGGGCCGGCGACGACTCAGCGTGCGTCATTCGGCCAGGGGGTTCAGAACCATGGGGGAGATCTTCCCTTCGATCATCATGCCGAGGCCCAGTACGGCGCAGACGTCCGGGCGTTCCGCGATGGCCACGGGCATCCCGGTGGCATCGCGGAGCATCTGGTCCAGGCCCGGCAGCAGGGCGCTGCCACCCACCATCATGATCCCCCGGTCCGTCAGATCGGCCACCAGGTCCGGCGGGCAGTCGCGCAGCACCTTGCCGATGCCGTCGAGCACGGCGGTCAGCGGGGTGTAGATGGCGTCGCGAACGGCCGCGGTGTCCACGTGGACGGAGCGGGCCAGTCCGGTGGACACGTCGCGACCGTGGATGAGGGTGGAGGCCGGGCCGTCGGCGGTGATGCCGTTCCCGTGCAGGGCCAGTTGGAGCGGGCGGACGGCCTGGCTGGGCAGCATCAGCTCGTGCGCGTGGCGCAGGTGCTGGACGACGGCGTGGTCGATGGCCTCGCCGCCGACCGGGATCCGCTGAGCGGTGACGATCGAGCCGAGGGAGAGGACGGCGACCTGGGTGGCGGCGGCTCCGCACACCATGATCATCGTCGCGGTCGGCTGCTCCACGGGCAGTCCGCAGCCGACGGCCGCCGCGATCAGGGTGTCGACGAGTTCGACGCGCCGGGCTCCGAGCCCGACAAGAGTCTCCACCGCCGCGCGCTGGGCGAGCGGGTCGGCGTCGTGCGGGGTGCAGGCGGCGGCCCGCAGCCGGGGCTTGCGGCGCAGGGCGCGCCGCAGCTTCTCGCCGAGGAGGTGGCGCAGCATGCGCTGGGCCATCTCGATGTCCACGACGGTCCCGCCGGAGACGGGGCGGACGACCCGGATGTAGTCGGGCGTGCGGCCGGTCATCCGCTCCGCGAAGGTGCCGACGGCGATGAGTGCACCGGTCCGGGTGTTCACGGCGGCGACGCTGGGCTCGTCCACGACCAGGCCGACGCCCTTGACGTAGACGCGGGTCCTGGCCGCTCCGAGGTCGACGGCCACGTGGCAGCGGCGCAACTGCTCAAGACTGACGGTCACGGCAGATCCTCCCGAGAGCGCTGACGCAAGACGACCGGCGAGTGCCGGTCACACTTCGTATCTTCTCGGGTGAATTACCCGTATTGCCCGATTTGATGCTCCGGGTGGGGGGTGCCGTGCGATACGGAAGGGTCACGAGAGGCGCCGGTGAGTGCTGCACGGGGGTGGAATTCTGCGACGCCAGGCGCGACCATGCCCGCACCGATCGTGCTACTCGTGCGTAACAAGGTAAAGGGGACTCGATGCTGACGGTCCGCCAGCGCATGCTCGCCCTGCTGACGCTCTGCCTGGCGCTGCTCGCGGCGCCCGCGCTCCCGGCCCAGGCCTCCGGCGCGCCGTCCGCTCCGCCCGCGGGTCCGCCGTCCGCGGCCTCCGGCGCGGCGTCCGGCCCGGCTTCCGGCCCGGCGTCCGGCCCGGCTTCCGGTCTCGCCCCGGCCCCGGCCTCCGGTCAGCCCTCCGGACCGGCCGGTGCGCGCAATCCGGTGGTCTTCGTGCACGGCTACAACGCCGACCCCGGTGTCTGGGGCTCCCTGCGCGCGGACCTGCGCGCCGACGGATACGCCGACTCCGAGCTCTTCTCCTTCGGCTACGACACCCACCAGTCGGTCAACGAGGTCCTCTCCGCACGGCTCGCCGCCTCCGTGGACGAGGTCCGCCGGCAGACCGGCGCCGCCCGGGTGGACCTCGTCGCCCACTCCTTCGGCTCGCTGGTCACCCGCTGGTACGTGAAGTTCGGCGGCGGCGGCCCGTACGTCGACCGCTGGGTCTCCCTCGCCGGCCCCAACCGCGGCACCTCCACCGCCTGGGCCTGCGCCCTGTGGGACCAGGCCTGCCGGGACATGACCCCCGGCTCCTACGTGGTGAAGAACCTGAACTCCGGTGACGAGACCCCCGGCGCGGTGCGGTACGCCACCTTCTGGTCGAACTGCGACGAGGTCGTCAACCCCGACGACAGCGTCCCGCTCACCGGGGCCGTGAACACCCCGGTCGGCTGTCTCAAGCACAACGACCTGCTCGGGGACGACGCCACCTCGGCGGGCGTACGGGCCTTCCTGCGCTCCTGATCCGTCATGCCGGCCGGGGCGGCTCCGCCACCGAGACCTCCTGGAGCAGGCCGTAGGTGAACTCCGCCACGCAGGCCCGCCCCGACGCGGTGAACGCCAGCCGCCACCGCGTCGGCGCGGTGCCCTCCATCGGGCGGACGGGGGCGAACGCCCGCGCCACCTCGTCGACCGTCGCCGACCAGGGCAGCAGGTCCTCGGGCGACTCCAGTACGGGACCGGGAGCGCCCGGGGCCCGGACCAGCCACTCGTTCCAGACGGCCCCGTCCGGCGCGGCGAGCACCTCGAAGCGCAGATCGGGCCAGAGCGGCACCGGCCACAGCAGGGCCTCGCACGTCAGATCGCCGATCGCGCGGGAGGAGACGGCCTCGGGCGGGCCGAGCACCGAGCGGTAGCGGGCCAGGGCGCCCCGCGAGCGCGGCGAGCGGACCATGGCCTGCCAGCGCTTGTTGGCCTCCCGCTGCTCGGCGAGGGAGGAGCCGAGCCGCCGGCGGGCCTCCTCCGCGAGGCCCGGCTGGAAGTCCGCCATCCTTCGCAGCAGCACCAGTTGGAAGCCGGCGGGGCCGAAGGGGCCCGGGGCGAGGGGCGGTGTTCCCGGAGTCTTCGTCATGGATCCGCACCCTTCCACACAAGATCCTCACGATCCCGGTACACGACCGTTGTGAGCGAACGCGTAGCCTGCGGGCGCCATGGACTATTGCATCGCCTGCCGCAGGTACCTCAACGGCGCGCTGGCGTGCGCCGGATGCGGGACCCCGGCCGAACACCTGATATCCGCCGCGCCCGCCGCGCCCGCCCCCGGCTCCGCCGCCGCTTTCGGAAGCGACCCGGCCGTGCTCGCCGACGTGTACGCCGACTCCCTCGTCGTGCTGTCCGGGGAGCCGGGGCAAGGTCGGGGGCGGAGTCAGGGCCGCGCCGCCGCCCGCCGCCGCACCGGGCAACGCCGACGCCGCCGGACCGCGCTCACCGTCGGGCTCGCGCTGGCGCTCGCCGCCGGAGCCACCCTGGGCCTGGCCCGGCTGGCGGCCGACGGGGAGCGCACCGACCGGGCGGCGACGGTGGTGCTGACCGACGACGCGGGTCCGGCGGAGCCGGCTCCGCTGCCGGGTCTGACGGGCGATCCGGTCGCGCCCTCGGGGACCGCTTCGGCGAAGGGCGGGGCCGCCGGCTCCGCGAAGGCCATCGGGGGCGCGAAGCAGGGCACCGGCCGGGGCGGGGCCTCCACCGCCGGGTCATCGGGCTCCGCCTCCGGGGCGGGGCCGTCGCGGAGCACCTCCCGGACTCCCACGTCCGCCGCTCCGAGCACGTCGGGCCCCAGCCGCTCCGCGACGTCCAGCAAGGGCCCGGAGTCGAAGGGGCCCAAGGGGAAGCAAAGCAAGAAGCCGTCCCAGGACCCGGACCCGGAGCCGGAGCCGGATCCCGAGCCGAGTCCGGAGCCCACCCGGGAATGCGACCAGTGGTGGAACCCGCTGTGCTGGTGAGCGGTCGGCTCAGCCCAGCATCCGCCTGAGCAGGTCCCGCAGGACCGCGCGCTCGGCCGGGGAGAGCCCGGCCAGGGGCTCCCGGGCGAAGTCCAGGGACTCGCGCAGCCGGTCGGCGGTCTGCAGGCCGTCCTCGGTGGGCGCGGCCAGCTTCACCCTGCGGTCGGCCGGGTCGGGGCGGCGTTCGACCAGCCCCCGGGTCTCCAGACGGTCCACGATGCCGGTGATGTTCGACGGCTCGCACCGCAGCTTCTGCGCGATCTTGCGCATCGGCATGGGCTCCAGGGAGAGCAGGTTCAGCACGCGGGCCTGGGCGCCGGTGAGCTGGTGGCTGGAGGCCGCGTGTTCGTACTCCTGGTGGTAACGGGTCACGACGTCGCCGATGAGCTCGACGACTTCGAGGGTCAGGGGATCTGCGCGACGGCTGGGCATGGATCCAGCGTACCCATTTACTTGACAACATGAAATATCCAGGCGCATGGTTGTTTCACGTCCTGAAGCATTTTGCACTTCTTCCCCCATCCAGGAGTGACGCATGTCCGAGATCCCCGCCGTCAGCCGTGAGTGGCACCTCGTCCGCCGCCCGCAGGGCTGGCCCGTAGCCGAAGACTTCGCCCTGCGCGAGGTACCGGTGAACGCCGAGCCCGCCGCCGGCCGGATTCTGGTGCGCAACCTCCACATGTCCGTGGACCCGTACATGCGCGGCCGGATGAACGACGTGAAGTCGTACATCCCCCCCTTCCAGCTCGACCAGCCCATGGACGGCGGCGCGGTCGGCGAGGTCGTGGCCTCGGCCGACGAGCGCTTCGCGGTCGGCGACCACGTCCTGCACGGCCTGGGCTGGCGCGAGTACGCGGACGTCGACGCCAAGCACGCCACCCCGGTCGACGCCTCGCTCGCCCCCCTCTCCGCCTACCTCGGCGTCCTCGGCATGCCGGGCCTGACCGCCTACGCCGGGCTCTTCGAGGTCGCCTCCTTCAAGGAGGGCGACTCGGTCTTCGTCTCCGGCGCCGCCGGCGCGGTCGGCAGCCTCGTCGGCCAGTTCGCGAAGATCAAGGGCGCCTCCCGGGTGATCGGCTCCGCCGGCTCCGACGAGAAGGTGACCCTCCTCACAGAGAAGTACGGCTTCGACGCCGCCTTCAACTACAAGAGCGGCCCCGTCGCCGAGCAGCTGAAGGAGGCCGCGCCCGAGGGCATCGACGTCTACTTCGACAACGTCGGCGGGGACCACCTGGAGGCCGCCATCTCCTCCCTGAAGGTCCACGGCCGGGCCACCCTGTGCGGGGCCATCGCCCAGTACAACGCCACTGAGCCGGTGCCCGGCCCGCGGAACCTCGCCCTCGTCATCGGCAAGCGGCTGCGCCTGCAGGGCGTGCTGGTCGGAGACCACGCGGGACTGCAGCCGCAGTTCGTCCAGGACGTGGCCGGCTGGCTGCGCACCGGGCAGCTCGTCGCCGACGAGACCGTCGTCCGGGGAGTGGAGAACGCCACCGACGCCTTCCTCGGAATGCTGCGCGGGGACAACACCGGAAAGATGATCGTTTCTTTCACCGGTTAGGCTCACTCCACACCGCCGTGACGCGTGGGCGCGAGTCCCGGCGATTTACCAGGAGGATTTCCTTACATGTCCATCCAGCAGTCCGACGTCGCGTACACCGCTGTTGCCACCGCCGAGAACGGCCGTGACGGTCGCGTCGCCACCAACGACGGTCGCCTCGAGGTCGTCGTGAACCCGCCGAAGGAGCTCGGTGGCAGCGGCGAGGGCACCAACCCCGAGCAGCTGTTCGCCGCCGGTTACAGCGCCTGCTTCCAGGGTGCGCTCGGCGTCGTCGCCCGCAACGAGAACGCCGACATCACCGGCTCCACCGTCACCGCCGAGGTCGGCATCGGCAAGAACGACGACGGCTTCGGCATCATCGTCAAGATCTCGGCCTCCATCCCGAACGTGGACGCCGCCACCGCCAAGGACCTCATCGAGAAGGCCCACCAGGTCTGCCCGTACTCCAAGGCGACCCGCGGCAACATCACGGTCGAGCTCGCGGTCTGATCTCCGACCCGGCCCGACCGGTTCGTCCGGTACGCCGAAGGCCGCACCCCGGCACCGGGGTGCGGCCTTGGTCATGCCCGGCGTCCCCGCGCCCGGGCGCCCGCCCTAGACTGGATCCATGCGTGATCTTGCGGGGGGATTCGGCTATCTGCTGGCCGGACAGCGATGGGTACTGCGGCACGGACGGTGGCTCGGCTTCGGGCTGCTGCCCGGACTCGTCTCCCTGGTGCTGTACGCCGGCGCACTCATCGGCCTCGGCTACGGCGCCGACGACCTGACCGCCTGGGCGACCCCCTTCGCCGACGGCTGGTCCTCCCCGTGGCTCGGGTTCTTCCGCGGCTTCCTGACCGCCCTGGTCTTCTGCCTCGGACTCTTCCTCGCGGTGATCACCTTCACCGCCGTGACCCTGCTCGTGGGCCAGCCGTTCTACGAATCCCTCTCGGAGCAGGTCGACCGCACCGAGGGCGGCGAGGTCCCGGAGTCGGGCCTCACGCTCCCGCAGGAACTGTGGATCTCCGCCCGCGACAGCCTGCGGATCCTGGGCCGGGTGCTGCTCTTCGGCATCCTGCTCTTCGCGCTCGGCTTCGTGCCGGTGATCGGGCAGACGGTCGTCCCGGTCCTCGGCTTCTGCGTCTCCGGCTTCTTCCTCGCCCAGGAGCTCACCTCCGTCGCCCTGATGCGCCGCCGGGTGCAGCTCACCGAGCAGCTCGTGCTGCTGCGCGGGCGGCGGATGCTGGCCATCGGCTTCGGGGTACCGCTCGTCGTGTCCTTCCTGGTGCCGCTCGTCGCCGTGTTCCTGATGCCGGGCGCGGTGGCCGGGGCGACGCTCATGGCCCGCGACCTGGTGGGCGAGGACGGGGAGCAGGGGCCGGCGCAGGGTCAGGGTCAGGGCCAGGCGCAGGGCCAGGGCCAGGCACGGGCGCAGGGTCAGGCGCAGGGCAAGCGGCTCAGCGCCTGAGCAGAGTGATCGCCCCGGCGGTGTCCTCGCCGGCGTGGGCCTGCGGGTCGGCCGTCAGCCGTTCCCGCATCAGGTCCAGGTACGGACGGATCAGCTCGGGACTGACCCCCTGCTCCGCGGCCGTCCGCAGATAGGTGGCGCTCGCCGTGACCTGCATGGCCAGGTTCGATTCGACGCCCGTGGTGAAGTCCCCGGAGACCAGCCGCTCTGCGGCGGCGCCCGCGAAGAAGCCCATCGCCCCCAGCCACTCGGTCAGCAGCGGAGCCAGGTCCTTGGGGGAGACGTCCTCTCCCTCGATCAGCGCGTAGGCGTGCGAGATCCCGGCGAAGAGCCCGGTCATCGCGCTCAGCAGGGCCACGTCGTGCAGCGCCGCGTGGCCGGGGTCGGAGCCGACGAACCGGGCGCCGGCCGGGACCTCCAGGGTGCTCCGGTGGGTCTCGAACAGGTCGGGGGAGCCGCTGTAGAAGGCGTACCCGCCGGCCGCGGGGACGCCGATCATCGACGGGGTGGCCATGATCCCGCCGTCGAGGAACCGGGCCCCGCGCTCCTGCGCCCACGCGGCCCGGGCGCGGGCGTCGGCGGGCGTGCCGGTGGTCAGGTCGACCAGGTCCTTGCCGGAGAGGTCCAGGCCCTCCAGGGCCTCGCCGACGCTGGCGTGGTCCAGCAGGCAGACCACGATGAGGCCGTTCGCCGCCACCGCATCGGCGGGGCTCGCGGCGACCACGGCGCCTTCGGCCGCGAGGGCCCCGGCCTTGGCGGGGGTGCGGTTCCAGACGGTCAGGGGATGCCCGGCGGTGAGCCAGGTGCGGGCGAGGGCGGTGCCCATCGCGCCGAGTCCGAGGAGGGTGAGCGGGGTCTTCGTGCTGGTGTCGGTCATGCCGTTTAGCCTGGTGGAGGGCCGCCAGGTGCTCAAGTACGCACTTGGGAGTGGGTGGTTACCCCGAGGTGAGCGAACAGGTGGGGAGGGGTGCGCGATGGCGATGACACAGCGGCCGGGTGCGGATCACTGCGGGATCGCCGCGGCGATGTCCGTGATCGACGGCAAGTGGAAGGTGTCGGTCCTGTGGGAGCTGGAGCAGTGTCCGCGCCGGTTCGGCGAACTGCGCCGCCTGGTCCCGGGGGTGTCGGAGAAGGTGCTCGCGGCCCAGCTGCGCGAGCTGGAGGCGGACGGCATCGTCCACCGCGAGGTCTACGAGGAGGTCCCGCCGCGCGTGGAGTACTCCCTGACCCCGCTCGGCCACGAACTGAACGAAGCCCTGGAGGCCCTCGGCGCGTGGGGCGCGAAGCACCTGCTCCCCGGCGCCGCGCGGACCCTGGCGAGCGGGGCCGCCTCTCCGTGAGGGCCCGGCCTCACTCCGGGCGTCGGAACAGCGCCGTCCAGAGAAGGGCTTGCCGAACGCGTCGGAGTATCGGCAGACAGGATGAAATCCCAGGTCAGGTGGGGTTTGGAGGGTGGCCGGAGGGTCTTGTGGCGGCGCTCAGCGCCTCGTCTCGTACCTGGTCAGGATCACGCCGCCGGGTAGCGTCCGCGTCTCCACCAGGTCGAGGTTCACCCAGTTGTCCAGCGCGGTGAAGAACGGCGTGCCGCCGCCCACCAGGACCGGCGCGGTGGCCAGCACGTACTCGTCGATCAGCCCGGCCCGCATGGCCGCGCCGGCGAGCGTCGCGCCGCCGATGTCCATGGGGCCGCCGTCCCCGGCCTTGAGCCGGGCGATCTCGGCGACCGCGTCGCCGGTGACCAGGCGGGTGTTCCAGTCGACGTGGCCGATCGTCGAGGAGAACACCACCTTCGACATGTCCCGCCAGCGGCGCGCGAACTCGATCTCCGCCGGGGTGGCGCCCGGCTTCCGGTCGCCGGTCGGCCAGTAGGAGCTCATCGTCTGCCACAGCTCGCGCCCGTACAGCGACAGGTCGGTCGCCTGCAACTGGTCGGACCAGAACTGGAACAGCTCGTCGCTCGGCACGCTCCAGCCGATGTCGTCGCCGGGCGCGGCGATGTAGCCGTCCAGGGTCACGTTCATGCCGTAGATCAGTTTCCGCATGGCGCCAGCCTTCCGTGAATCGGTCTCACAGGTACGGACCGGCGCGGCGCGGGAAACTCATCGGTGCGCGATCTTCCCGCCCAGGCCCCCGCCCAGGCCTCCGCTCCCGCCCTGGCTCCGCCCCTCCGCCGGCACCTGCGCCACGGCGACCGACGGCGTGTGCGCGTCGGCCTCGGCCAGCAGGGTCCCGCCCGGCGCCCATACGGCCGCGCCCCCGCAGCCCGTCCACGGCCCGGCGGGTCCGACGTGGTTGGCGAGGGCCACGTACATCCCGAAGTCCCGGGCGATCCCCGGGTGGACCGCCGCGCGCTCGGCGATGCCGTCGCCCGTGCCGTAGAGCGAGCTCGCCAGGTGGACCCGGCAGCCGGCCGCGGCGCCCGCCCCGGGCACGTCCGCGAAGTGGTTGTCGAAGCAGATCCCCAGGGAGAAGCGGATCCCGCCGAGCTCGAAGCGGCCCGGAGCCGTCCCCGCGGCGAAGACCTCCTGCTCCTGGCGGAACAGGTGCTGCTTGGCGTACGTGGCCACGTGCGCGCCGTCCGCGTCGTGGACCAGGGTCGCGATGACGGGCCGGGGGCCGCCCGTGCGCAGCGCGACGTTGACGGCGGTGGCGATCCCCGTGGAGCGGACGGGATCCAGCCGGGGATCCTCGGCGTCGGCCAGCCACAGGCCGGGGTCGGCGGCGAGCAGGGCCAGCTCGTAGCCGGTCAGCGTGAACTCGGGGAACACCACCAGCTCCGCGCCCTCCTCCCGGGCCCGCACGGCGAGTGCGGCCGCCCGTTCGGCGTTGGCGGACACGTCGGCGGGGGCGCAGTTCATCTGCGCGGCAGCGATCTTCACCGGCCCAGGATGTCAGCCCGCCGTCAGGCCGCGGCCCCCTGGATCAGCTCCAGGAAGGCGCGGAAGGTGCCGGGCATGTCCACGGATTCGGGGGCCAGCAGCCACTGGTACTGGAGGCCGTCCATCACGGCGGCCAGCAGCGGGGCCGCCTGCTCGGGGGTGAGGCCCGAGGGGAGCCGCTCGCCGTACTCGGCGCGCAGCACGTCCGCCATCGCGGAGCGCACCTGCGCGTACCGCTCGGCGAAGAACTCCCGTGCCGGGTGGCCGTCGGTGACGCTCTCGCCGAGCAGCGCCGAGAAGGTCTGCACGATGCCCGGACGCATGGCGTTGTACTCCACCAGCGAGGCCAGCAGGTCCGGGCGCCAGGCTTCGGCGGGCGTGCGGGCGCCGCCGCCGGTGTCCCACCGGTCGCGCTCCTCCAGGACCGCGACGAGCAGGGCCTCCTTGGTCGGGAAGTAGTGCAGCAGTCCCTGCTGGGTCAGGCCCACGCGTTCGGCGACCGTGCCCAGGGCCGCGCCCCGGTACCCGCGCTCGGCGATCACCTCGAGGGCCGCGCGGACGATCTCCGCGCGCCGTTCCTCACTCCTGGCCCTGACCATCGCCCCGCCACCCCTTCCGTTCCACACCTGCCAGCAGGACCGTACGGCATCAAAATGTCACGAAAACATTACGAACCCTACCGCTCTACAGGGAACGGGTCCACCATGGGGGCACGCGCCGCACCGCGCACCCGCACCCAACGAGGAGGCATGGCCGTGACCGATGCCGATCAGGTCCGCAACGACGCCGTAGAGGCGGCGCTGGGCAAGCTGGATCTCGACACCAAGACCCGGCTGCTGGCCGGTCAGGACATGTGGTCCCTGCCCGCCGTCCCCGAGATCGGACTGAAGTCCCTGGTCTTCTCCGACGGCCCCATCGGGGTGCGCGGTGTGCGCTGGACCGCCGACGACCCGTCGATCGCCCTGCCCTCCCCGACCGCGCTCGCCGCCGCGTGGGACCCCGGCCTCGCCCGCCGGGCCGGCCGCCTCCTCGCCCAGGAGGCCCGCCGCAAGGGCGTCCACGTCCTCCTCGCACCCACCGTCAACCTGCACCGCTCCCCGCTCGGCGGCCGGCACTTCGAGTGCTACTCCGAGGACCCGTACCTCACCGGCGAGGTCGGCAGCGGCTACGTGAACGGCGTCCAGGACGGCGGCGTGGGCACCACCGTCAAGCACTTCGTCGGCAACGACGCCGAGACCGAGCGGTTCACCGTCGACAGCGTCATCGCCCCACGCCCGCTGCGCGAGCTCTACCTGGCGCCCTTCGAGGCCATCGTGGCCAACGCCCATCCGTGGGGCATCATGACCGCCTACAACCGGGTCAACGGCGTGTTCATGAGCGAGAACGCCCATCTCGTCAACGAGGTCCTGCGCGCCGAATGGGGCTTCGACGGCTGCAACGTCTCCGACTGGATGGCCGCCCGCTCCACCACCGGCGACATCCTGGGCGGCCTCGACGTGGTCATGCCCGGACCCGTCGGCGTCTACGGCGCCCCGCTCGCGGACGCCGTCCGCTCGGGCGAGGTCCCCGAGTCCGCCGTCGACGACGCCGTCCGCAACGTCCTGCGCCTCGCCGCCCGCGTCGGCATCCTGGAGGGCGCCCCCGCCGTGGTCGGCGAGGTCCCGGCCCCCGTCGACGGCCAGGCGCTGGCCCGCGAGCTGGCCGCCCGCGGCTTCGTCCTCGTACGCAACGAGGCAGCCGCCGACGGGAAGCCCGTGCTCCCGCTCGCCACCGGCGCCACCGTCGCCCTCAGCGGCGCGGCCGCCCGCGACGCCCGCGTCCTCGGCGGCGGCAGCGCCACCGTCTTCCCGGAACGGATCGTGTCCCCGCTGGACGGCCTGACCGCGGCCCTCCCCGAGGGCTCCCTGACCTACTCCGTCGGCGCCGACCCCAGCGACGAACTGACCCCCGCCGACAAGGGCTTCGAGCTCCGGGCGATCTGCCGGGACGCCTCCGGGGCCGTCCTCGGCACGGGCTCGCTGCCCACCGGGCAGGTCCAGTGGATCGGCGACGACCTGCCCGAGGGCGCCACGTACGAGACGATGGCGAGCATCGAGGTCGTCGGTACGTTCGTCCCGCGCGAGAGCGGCGAGCACGCCTTCGGCACCCGCGGACTCGGCGCCTTCACCCTCGCCGTCGGCGGGGAGGTCCGCTGGGACGGCGTCCAGCGCATGGGCAACGAGGCCGACCCCTTCGAGGCCTTCTTCGGCGCCCCCAACGAGCGGGCCCGCATCACCCTCGCCGAGGGCGAGGCCGTCGAGGTCTCCCTGACCTATCAGGTACCCGACGTGACCGCCCTGCCGCTCAAGGCGATCATGTTCTCCTTCCTCCACCTCGGCCCGCGGCGCGCCCCCGAGGAGCTCATCGCCGAGGCCGTGGAGGCCGCGCGCGCCGCCGACACCGCCGTCGTGGTCGTCGCCACCACCGAGCGCGTGGAGTCCGAGGGCTTCGACCGGGGAGACCTCGCCCTCCCGGGCCGTCAGAACGACCTGGTGCGCGCCGTCGCCGCCGTCAACCCGAACACCGTGGTCATCGTCAACGCGGGCTCCCCGGTGGAACTCCCGTGGCGCGACGAGGTCGCCGCCGTCCTGCTGACCTGGTTCCCCGGGCAGGAGGGCGGGGCCGCGCTGGCCGACGTACTCCTCGGCGAGGCCGAGCCGGGCGGGCGGCTGCCCACCACCTGGCCCGCCGAGTTCGCCGACGCGCCGGTCACCGAAGTCCTCCCCACCGAGGGGCGCCTGGAGTACACCGAGGGGCTCTTCATCGGCTACCGGGCCTACGAGAAGCACGGGATCGCCCCGGCCTTCCCCTTCGGGCACGGCCTCGGCTACACCGACTGGGCCTACGAGTCCCTGGAGGCCACCCCCACGCAGGCGAAGGTCCGCGTCACCAACACCGGCACCCGGCCGGGCCGCGAGACCGTACAGGTCTACCTGGCGCCCGTCGCGGACGGCGACGGGCGGCCGGCGAGCTGGCTGGCGGGCTTCGCGAGCGTGACCGCCGGCCCCGGCGAGAGCGTGGAGGTGGAGATTCCCCTGCCGGAGCGCGCCTTCGAGATCTGGGACCAGTCCTCCCGCTCCTGGCGGCGGATCGGCGGCGGCTACGAGGTCCGCGCGAGCCGCTCGCACGGCGACACGCGGCTGATTGCGTCCCTCGACCTGTAATGGCCGGAAATCACCCCTGCTGATCGGCAGTCGTGGTGATGCACACAAGCTGGACCGGGGGCGGGCCCTGACACCCGCCCCCGGTCCGATTCCTCCACCGCGTCAACGCGGAGGCTCTGCGGACGTCACCTGTCGGTGCGCCAGTTCCGCGAGCCGCGCCTGCCCGTCCTTGCCCGGATGGAACCAGTCCCAGCGGCTCAACTGCTCCGTCGAGAAGGGGTACTGGAACACCGCCCCGCCGTCGTAGCGGCACAGCTGGTCCTTCGCGCAGACCTCGCGCAGCACCTCGTTGTACTCGACTACGCGCGCCCGCACCTGCTCCCGCCGGGCGGTCGCGACGGCGGTCGCCGAGGTCGGATCGGCGAGCATCGACTGACAGATGCCCAGCTTCCAGATCCGGCGCACCATCGGGTCGTCCTTGCCCTGCTCCCACAGCCGCTGGAGGTCCGGGACGCTGGAGACGTACACCTGCGAGGCAGGCGAGGCCGCCCGCAGACCGGTCAGCGCCTTCTCGAATCCGGAGCGGAAGGCGGCCACCGGAGTCATCGACGAAGCCGAGGGCCGGCAGGCGTCGTTCGAGCCCACCATCACCGTGACCAGGGCCGGCTTGTGCGAGGCCGCCGAGGCGAGCTGCCCCGGCAGGTCCGCCATCCGGGAGCCGGTCACCGCGTAGTTCCAGCTCCGGGCGGGCACCTCGGCCTCGCCGAGCAGCCGGGCCGCCAGCGAACGCACCTCGGGGTCGTCACCGGTGGCCCAGGAGGCCTCCGGGCAGTCGGCCAGCACCGAACAGGCGTCGAAACCGCGCGTGATGGAGTCGCCCACGGCGGCGACCGACGCCGGCGCGGTGTTCCACCGCGGGGCCGCCTGCGCCCCGCGCTCGCCACCGGTCTTCACCCCGTCCGCCGAACACCCGCTCAGCGCACCCGCCGCCAGGAGCAGCAGGGCGGCCGCCGCGCCCGAACCCGCACCCGCGGACGTCCGACGCGCGCGGCGGCGTGGGGCGGTGGTGCGCATGCGGAAGGTCCCTCCTCGTCGCCCCCGCGTCATTCGGTGGCGTCCTGCTGAGTGAATGCTCTGTGTTTGCGGGCCTCGGAGCGACCGTACGTCACACCATGACCCCCGGCGCACGGTAGCTTTTTCCCGTGGCGTTTCGGCCGCAAGTCCCGCAACGCAATGTCAAATAATTTCCGTTACATTACATCACGTCACATACTGTCCGTTTTCTGGAGTTTATTCCCGACCTCGTCCCACACTGGAGGTCCCGGTGACGACACGTGGAGTCCTGTACGTGCACTCCGCACCGCGCGCGCTCTGCCCGCACGTGGAATGGGCTGTTGCGGGGGTGCTCGGGGTGCGGGTGAACCTCGACTGGATCCGTCAGCCCGCCTCCCCGGGCACCTGGAGAGCCGAGTTCTCCTGGCAGGCCGAGGCGGGCACCGCCTCGAAACTCGCCTCCGCGCTGCGCGGCTGGCACCTGCTCCGCTTCGAAGTGACCGCGGAACCCTGCCCGACCGCCGAGGGCGAGCGCTACAGCTCCACCCCGCACCTGGGCATCTTCCACGCCGTCACCGGCATGCACGGCGACATCCTGATCCCCGAGGACCGGCTGCGCGCCGCCCTCGCCCGATCCGCGCACGGCGAGACGGACCTGGAAGCGGAGATCGCCAAACTGCTCGGCAAACCCTGGGACGACGAGCTCGAACCCTTCCGCTACGCGGGCGAGGGCGCCCCGGTCCGCTGGCTCCACCAGGTGGTCTGAGCCGCACGCCGACACGCACGAAGGCCCGCCCGGGAATCCCGGGCGGGCCTTCGTGCGTGTTCAGCCTGCGGCTCAGACGGTCCTGAAGGCCAGGGTCACGTTGTGGCCGCCGAAGCCGAAGGAGTTGTTGATCGCGGAGATCGGGCCCTCCGTCGGGAGCTTGCGGGGCTCGCCGCGCACGATGTCCGCGTCGATGTCGTCGTCGATGTCGTCGAGGTTGATCGTCGGCGGGGCGAGGCGGTGGTACAGCGCCAGCACCGTGGCCACGGTCTCGATGCCACCGGCGCCGCCGAGGAGGTGACCGGTCATCGACTTGGTCGCCGAGATCGCGATGTGGTCGAGGTCGTCGCCCAGCACCTTGCGCAGGGCCTTCAGCTCGGCCGTGTCACCCTGCGGGGTGGACGTGGCGTGCGCGTTCAGGTGGACCAGCTCGGCCGGGTCGAGACCCGTGTTGTCGAGCAGGTTCTGCACGGCCGCCGCGACACCGCGGCCGGTGGGCTCCGGCTGCGCGATGTGGTGGCTGTCCGCGGACAGGCCCTGGCCCAGCACCTCGCAGTAGACCCGGGCGCCGCGCGCGGCGGCGTGCTCGGCCGACTCCAGGACCACGACGCCCGCACCCTCGCCGAGGACGAAGCCGTCACGGCCCTTGTCGTACGGACGGGAAGCCGTGGTCGGGTTCTCGTTGTTCTTGGACATCGCCATCATGTTGGCGAACGCCGCGATCGGCAGCGGGTGGATCGCCGCCTCGGTACCGCCCGCGACGACCACGTCGGCACGGCCGGTGCGGATCATCTCGACGGCGTAGCCGATGGCCTCGGCGCCGGAGGCGCAGGCGCTGACCGGAGTGTGCACACCCGCGCGGGCGTTGACCTCCAGGCCGACGTTGGCCGACGGGCCGTTGGGCATGAGCATGGGGACGGTGTGCGGGGAGACCCGGCGCACACCCTTTTCCTTCAGCACGTCGTACTGGTCGAGCAGGGTGGTCACGCCGCCGATGCCGGAGGCGATGACGGTGCCCAGGCGCTCGGGCGAGACGGACCCGTCCTCGCCCGCCGGGGCGGTGTAACCGGCGTCCGCCCACGCCTCACGGGCCGCGATGACCGCGAACTGGGCCGAGCGGTCCAGCTTGCGGGCCAGTGGCCGGGGGAGGACCTCACTGGGGTCCACGGCGGCGGTCGCGGCGATACGGACCGGGAGTTCGGCGTAACGCTCACCCTCGAGGGGCTTTACGCCGGAACGGCCGGCAAGCAGACCTTCCCAGGTCGAAGCGCTGTCGCCACCCAGCGGAGTGGTTGCGCCGATACCGGTGACGACCACGGTGCGATTGGTCGGGCTCACAGGAATTCTTTCTCCACGTTTCAGGGGGTGAATTGTCACGGCGCCACCGCCAGGTGGCGACAAACGCTCGTCAGGCTCAGGCCTGGTGCTTGAGGATGTAGCTCGCGGCGTCGCCGACGGTCTTGAGACCCTTGACGTCCTCGTCCGGGATCTTCACCTCGAAGCGCTCTTCGGCGGCGACGACGACCTCGACCATGGACAGCGAGTCGACGTCCAGGTCGTCGGTGAAGGACTTCTCGAGCTGGACGTCCTCGGTCGGGATGCCGGCGATCTCGTTGACGATCTCCGCGAGACCTTCGACGATTTCTTCCTGGGTGAAGGCCATGTTGGCGCTCCTTCTATAGCTAGCTGGGGGTCAAACGGAGCCCGGGATGTGGATCCCGGGCCCTAGGGGAGGGTAACGACCGTGGCGGCGTAGACGAGCCCCGCCCCGAAGCCGATGACGAGCGCGGTGTCGCCGCTCTTCGCCGCTCCGGTCGCCAGGAGCCGCTCCATTGCGAGCGGGATCGAGGCGGCCGAGGTGTTGCCGGTGGTTTCGATGTCACGGGCGACCGTGACGTGCTCCGGCAGCTTCAGAGTCTTCACCATCGAGTCGATGATCCGCATGTTCGCCTGGTGCGGAATGAAGACGTCCAGGTCATCGGCGGTGATCCCGGCTGCGTCGAGCGCCTGCTGGGCCACCTTGGCCATCTCGAAGACGGCCCAGCGGAAGACCGCCTGGCCCTCCTGCGTGATGGCGGGAAACTTCTCGCCGCCGTCCTTGCCGAGGTACTCGTCCCACGGCACGGTCTGCTTGATGGTCTCCGACTTGTCGCCCTCCGAACCCCACACCGTGGGGCCGATGGCAGGCTCGTCCGAGGGGCCGACGACCACGGCGCCCGCGCCGTCACCGAAGAGGAAGGCCGTCGCACGGTCCTCCAGGTCGGTCAGGTCCGAGAGCCGCTCCACGCCGATGACGAGGACGTACTCGGCGGAACCCTCGACGACGAGCCCCTTGGCCAGGGTCAGGCCGTAGCCGAACCCGGCGCAGCCCGCGGAGATGTCGAAGGCGGCGGGCTTGCCCGCGCCGATGCGGTGCGCGATCTCGGTCGCCACGGCCGGGGTCTGCTTGAAGTGCGACACCGTCGAGACGATCACGGCGCCGATCTTCTCCGGAGCGATCCCGGCGTCGGCCAGGGCCTTGCCCGAGGCCTCCACCGACATCGCGGCGACGGTCTCCTGCGGGGAGGCCCAGTGCCGCGTCGCGATGCCGGAACGGGAGCGGATCCACTCGTCGGAGGAGTCGATGGTTTCGAGGATGACCTCGTTCGGCACCACGCGGGTCGGACGGTAGCCGCCGACACCGAGGATGCGGGCGTACGGGGAGCCCTTGGCAGGCTTGATCTTCGACATGCTGAGTGGGCTCCTTCTCTCAGACCGCGTGCTCGGAGACGAGCGCCGCGGCCTTGTCGAGATCGTCCGGGGTCTTCAGCGCCACGCTCGGTACGCCCTTCAGCGCGCGCTTGGCCAGACCCGTCAGGGTGCCACCGGGGGACAGCTCGACGATCCCGGTGACGCCCTGTGCGGCGAACGTCTCCATGCACAGGTCCCAGCGGACCGGGTTGGCCACCTGGCCCACCAGCCGGGCGACGACATCGGCGCCCGTGGTCACGACCTGACCATCCTTGTTCGATACGTACGTCAGCTTCGGGTCGGCCGGGGAGAGGGCCGTCGCGGCCTTCTCCAGACCGGCGACCGCCGGAGCCATGTGGTGCGTGTGGAAGGCGCCCGCGACCTTGAGGGCGACGACCTTCATGGAACCCTCGGGCTTCTCGGCCACCAGGGCCGCGATCTGCTCCATGGTCCCCGCGGCCACGATCTGGCCCGCGCCGTTGACGTTCGCCGGGGTCAGCCCCAGCTTCTCCAGGTGCGCGACGACGACGTCCGGGTCCCCGCCGAGGACGGCGGCCATACCCGTCTCGGTGATCGCCGCGGCCTCGGCCATGGCGAGCCCGCGGGTGCGTACGAAGGACAGCGCGTCCAGGTCGGACAGGACCCCGGCGTACGCGGCGGCGGTGATCTCGCCGACGCTGTGGCCCGCCACGGCGCCGAAGGCACCGGACCCGACCGCGGGGAGGGCGGTGAGCTCGGCCGCGGCGAGCAGGCCGGCGGCCACCAGCAGGGGTTGTGCGACGGCCGTGTCGCGGATCTCGTCCGCGTCGGCCTTCGTGCCGTAGTGGGCAAGGTCGAGCCCGATGGCATCCGACCAGCCGGCGACGCGGTCAGCGGCGCCGGGCAGTTCGAGCCAGGGAGTCAGGAAGCCGGGCGTCTGTGCGCCTTGGCCGGGAGCGACGAGTACGAGCACCCTCACACTCTCTCTTGTGTTCGGTCCACGCCGCCCGTGGGGACAGGGACGAAGAACCATCGGGGTAATTGTTGATGTCCGACAAAAGCTTAGGACTGAGGATCGCCGTCGGCCAGACGTCCGAGGATCAGGGCGATCCTCAGCGTGAACGCGGAACGGACATCTGAGGGCGACCAGCCGGTGACGTCTGTCACACGTCGGAGCCGGTAGCGCACGGTGTTGGGGTGCACGAACAGCATCCGCGCCGCACCTTCGAGGCTGCTCGCCTGTTCCAGATAGACACTCAGCGTTTCGAGCAGGGCCGAACCGGCCTCTTCGAGCGGTCTGTAGATCTCCTCCACCAACTGCTCGCGGGCCGAAGGGTCGGAGGCGATGGCACGCTCGGGCAGGAGATCGTCCGCGAGCACCGGCCTCGGAGCGTCCTGCCACGCCGTGCAGGCCTTGAGCCCGGCCGCGGCCGCCTGCGCCGACTTCGTGGCGTTCAACAGGTCCGGGACCACCGGTCCGGCGACCACCGCACCCGCCGCGAACGGTCCGATCAGCGACTTCGCCACCTGCATCGGATTGTCGCTGCCCCCCGCGATGACCACGAGCCGGTCGCCCAGCACGCCCGTGAGCACCTGCAGCTTGTGGTGGCGCGCGGCCCGCCGGATCGCCTCGACCGTCAGCTCGCTGTCGCCCTCCGGAGCCGTGCCCAGCACCACACACACGTGCTCGGGGGAGTTCCAGCCGAGGGCCGCGGCCCTCGACAGCGCGCCCTCGTCGGCCTCCCCGGACAGCACCGCGTTGACCACGAGGGACTCCAGCCGGGCGTCCCACGCACCGCGTGCCTCGGCGGCCTGGGCGTAGACCTGGGCGGTCGCGAAGGCGATCTCCCGGGCGTACACCAGCAGGGCCTCGCGCAGGATCGACTCGTCGCCGGGCGCCGCGACCTCGTCGATCGCGGTCTCCATGACCTCGATCGTGGTGCGCACCATCTCGACGGTCTGGCGCAGGGTGATCGCCCGGGTCAGCTCGCGCGGAGCCGTCCCGAAGACATCGGTGGAGATCGCCTGCGGGGTCTCCGGATGCCGGAACCACTCGGTGAACGCGGCGATGCCGGCCTGGGCGACCAGACCGATCCAGGACCGGTTCTCCGGCGGCATCGCCCGGTACCACGACAGCGTCTCGTCCATGCGCGCGATCGCGTTGGCGGCGAGCCGGCCGGAAGACTTCTCCAGCCGTCGCAGCGTCGCGGAGTGCGGATGGGGCGGAGCCGGATGCGCGGAGTGGACCACGGGTGAATGCTCACGTTCGGGTTGGGGCACGTGACAAGACTGCCTTATCGGGACGGCTGCGCGGAGTCCGGTCTCATCCCGCGCCGCGCCCGGGGGGCTACGGTGGCCCCCATGATTGATGTACGCCGAGGCTCCGACCGGTACGAAGGCGGGGACCCCGCGGCCGGGATCACCACCCGGCACGCCTTCTCCTTCGGCCCGCACTACGACCCCGGCAACCTGCGGTTCGGACCGGTCCTGGCGTGCAACGAGGAGAACCTCGCCCCCGGCGCCGGCTTCGACGAGCACCCCCACAGCCACACCGAGATCGTGACCTGGGTGGCCGAGGGCGAGCTCACCCACCGGGACGCCACGGGGGCCACCACGCTGGTGCGGCCCGGTGACGTACAGCACCTCGGCGCGGCGTCCGGGACCCGGCACGTGGAACGCAACGACGGCCCCGGGCCGCTGCGCTTCGTCCAGATGTGGCTGGCGCCGGCCGTTCCGTCCGGGGAGCCCTCGTACACGCTGGTCAGGGGGCTCGCCGACAGCACGCCCTACGCCGTGCCCGCGGCCGGGGCCGTGCTGCACGTACGACGTCCGGGCGCGGGCGAGCGGGTCTCCGTACCGGCTGCCGCGCAGGTGTACCTGCACGTCGTACGGGGAGACCTGTGGCTCGACGGCGGGTCGGCCGGGTCCGTCGAGGGTGCCGATGAGCTCAGTCCCGGGGACTCGGCGCGGATCACCGGCGAAGGGGAGCTGGAGCTGGTCGCCGGCTCCCCGGCCGAGGTGCTGATCTGGGAGTTCCCGTAGGCAGCGCGCCCGCGGGCGGTCCCCCGGGCGGTGTCCGCCGGGGCCTCAGCGGGTCCTGAGCTCCGCGAGCACCGCGTCGGTGAACGGCGGCCAGGCCTCCACGGCCCACGGCCCGAAGGCGCGGTCCGTCAGCGCCACGCAGGCGGCGCGGGCGTCCGGGTCCACCCACAGGAAGGTCCCGGACTGCCCGAAGTGGCCGAAGGTGCGCGGTGAGGAGCCGGCGCCCGTCCAGTGCGGGGCCTTCCCGTCGCGGATCTCCATGCCGAGCCCCCAGTCGTTGGGGGACTGGTGGCCGTACCCGGGCAGCACGCCCTTGAGCCCGGGGTGGACCACGGAGGTGGCCTCGGCGACGGTGCGGACGTCCAGCAGCCGGGGCTGCTGGAGCTCGGCGGCGAAGCGCAGGAGGTCGGAGACGGTGGAGACGCCGTCCTTGGCGGGCGAGCCCTCCAGGCTGCTCGACGCCATGCCCAGCGGCTCGAAGACGGCCTCGGCCAGGTACGCGGCGAAGGGGATGCCGGTGGCCTTCGCGATGTGGTCGCCGAGCTCCTCGAAACCGGCGTTCGAGTACAGCCGGCGCTGCCCGGGAGGAGCCGTCACCCGGTGCTCGTCGAAGGCCAGGCCGCTGGTGTGGGCGAGCAGGTGGCGCACGGTGGAACCCTCGGGCCCGGCCGGCTCGTCCAGCTCGATCGCGCCCTCCTCGTAGGCGACGAGGGCGGCGTAGGCGGCGAGCGGCTTGGTGACGGAGGCCAGAGGGAAGCGGTGGTCCACCGGGCCGTGGGCGCCGAGCACGGTCCCGTCGGCGTGGACGACGGCCGCGGCGGCGGTCGGGACCGGCCAGTTCTCGATGTTGCGCAGACTCTGCAAGCTCTCCATGCGGCCGAGGGTACTTGCTTGGAGTGCACTCCAAGGATTTAGCGTGGGGCCATGAGCCCGACGCAGACCCCCCTGCAGACGCAGACGCGGTACACGATCAGCGAGGTCGAGGCCCGGACCGGTCTGACCCAGCACACCTTGCGCTGGTACGAGCGGATCGGTCTCATGCCGCACGTGGACCGCTCCCACTCGGGTCAGCGGCGGTTCACCGACAAGGACCTCGACTGGCTGGGCTTCGTCGGCAAGTTGCGCGCCACCGGCATGTCGGTGGCGGACATGGTCCGGTACGCCGAACTCGTCCGCGAGGGCCCGCACACCGCCGCCGACCGGCGCGAGCTCCTGGAGCGCACGCGCGACGACGTGCGCACGCGGATCGCTGAACTGACCGACGCGCTCGCGGTCCTGGACTACAAGATCGACACCTATGCGATGTGCACCACCGTCGCGGGAGAGGGAGAGAGGACATGACCGGCAACACCGTCGGGATCGAGCAGGTCGAACTGGGCAAGGACGGCCCGCTCGTGGGCGTCCAGGGGCTCGGCTGCATGGGCATGAGCGAGTTCTACGGGGACACGGACGAGGCGGCCGCCCGGCAGACCCTGGACGCGGCGCTGGCCGCCGGGGTCACCCTCTTCGACACCGCCGACATCTACGGGCGGGGCGCCAACGAGGAGTTCCTCGCGCCGTTCGTGGCCGCGCACCGCGACCGGATCACGCTCGCCACCAAGTTCGCCATCGAGCGGACGGACGACCCGGCGTACCGGGGGGTCCGCAACGACCGCGCGTACATCCGCGGCGCGGTGGAGGACAGCCTGCGCAGGCTGGGTACCGAGGTGATCGACCTCTACTACATGCACCGGCGGGATCCGGCCGTCCCCTTCGCCGAGTCGGTCGGCGCGATGGCGGAGCTGGTGCAGGAGGGCAAGGTGCGCCACCTCGGACTCAGCGAGGTGACCGGGGGCGAGCTGCGCGAGGCGTACGCGGTGCACCCGATCGCGGCGCTCCAGTCGGAGTGGTCGCTGTTCAGCCGGGACGTGGAGCGCAGCGCCGTGGGCGCGGCGGCGGAGCTGGGCGTGGCCCTGGTGCCGTACTCCCCGCTCGGGCGCGGCTTCCTGACCGGGGCGTTCGCGGACGCGTCGGCGGAGCTGACGGCCGGTGACTTCCGGCGGTACCAGCCCCGGTTCACGGGTGACAACGCGCGGACGAACGGGGCGCTGCTGGCGCCCGTACGGGAGATCGCGGCGGCCCGCGGGGCCACGCCGGCCCAGATCGCCCTGGCGTGGGTGCAGCAGCGCTCGGCGGTGCACGGCCTGACGGTCGTCCCGATCCCGGGCACCCGCAAGCCCTCCCGCCTCGCGGAGAACACGGCGGCGACGCGCCTCACCCTGACGGCCGCGGAACTGGCCCTGCTGGAGCCGATCGCCGCGGGGGTCGCGGGCGACCGCTACCCGGACATGAGCTCGACGTCGGCGGCGCGCGAGGTGTGATCCACGTGCGGCGCCGTTGCCGGGGACCGGCTTTGCCCGCAGGGCAATTCCAGCCTCGCCGGCGTTCGCGGCGCGGGGTCCGGGGCGGTGCCCCGGAGAACGGCGCAAGGGCGGGTAGGAGACGGCCCCGAGGGGGTCAGGCCCCGGCCGTGAAGCGGTCGCGCAGGGCCCGGTACTCGGCGTCCGTGAGCAGGCCCGCGCTGTGCAGCTCGGCGAGGTGCTGAAGTCGGCCCCCCGACCGCTGACCGGGAACAGCGTGGACCGGCGCACGGTCACTCAGCGCCGCGAGGATCCCCGCCGCGAACGGCAGCGACTCGTGCACGGCTCCGTACCCCACGCCGAAGACCGCGGAAGCGAGATCGTGGTCCGGCCGGGGATCACCGGCGCCCTCGCGGGTCAGCAGCCGCAGGTGCCCGCCGGACCGTTGCGGGGAGTGCCAGACCAGCCCGGCCAGGGCCGCCAGCGGATACCGCTGGTCGCCCGCCTTCCACTTGGCGGTGGTGGCCCCGGTGCGCGACCAGTGGAAGGTGACGGCGCCGCCGTCGAAGGCGAGCCGGGCGTCGTACGCCTTCAGCGCGGCCGGCTCCGGGACGGGGACCAGGAACCGCTCGGCCGGCCCGGCCGGGCCCAGCCGTTCGCGCAGGGCCTCGGTGAAGGCCGCAGCCCGCCCGGTCCCGCCGCCTCCCGGCAGCACCAGCCGGTACGGATCGCAGGCTTCCCGCAACTGCCCGGCCGCGGCCTCCATCAGCGGATCCGCGCCGACGCGCACGCGGGCGTGCAGCACCGCGGTGTCCCGCCGTCCCACGGTCAGGCCCACCCCGGACAACGCTTCGAGGGGAATCCGGCGCTCCCCCAGGGCGTGCCAGAGCCTGGGCGTTCGTATCCCCCGTGCGAAGCGGATGATGAGCGAGTTCGTGGTGCGGTCGAACTCCCAGACGGCATGATTTCCGGCCAGTACGTCACCCATGCGGCACATCGTAAAGGGGAGCGCCCCTGTGCGTCCCCCCGCTGTGAGGTCCGATTTCGGGTCGGCCCGGCGGGTCAGGAGCCTTCCGGCCCGGCCGTTCCGCGTCGGCACGTGTCGTCCCCGGTGGCGCACACCGTGGAACCGAACGCCCCGGTTCCGATTTCGGCGAAGTTGTCCAGGGATTCGGTCCCTGGCTCGAAGTAGCCGGTGTGGCTCTTGGCTCCGGCCGCCGACAGGACCCGTGCGCCGAACTCCTCGGAGACCGGATCCGCACCGTGGCCCAGACCCCCGAACTCCAGGTGGGGTACGTCGGCGATCCAGTCACCGGCGTCCCGCATCGCCCACACCCGCGCCGAGGTGCCCAGTTCGGCGACGTTCGCGGCGCGCATTCCGGGGCTGCCCGCCACCACGATGTCCGTGACCCGGGGCGGCAGTTCGTGCGCGGCCACCCCGCACACCACCGAGCCGTAGCTGTGGCAGAACAGCGCCACGCTGGCCCGTCCGGGCAGCGCGGCGGTCAGCGAACGCAGCCTGGCCGCGCCGTCCACGGCGAGGCGCCCGGTCGCCGCGTCCATCCCGACGCCGGTCGGGGCGGTGTAGCCGGCCCAGGCGACGACCGCGCTCCGGCTGCCCGGGGCGGCCGCGCGCTCGGCCGCGTAGAGGGACTCGGCCATGCCGACGGGGGAGGTCAGCCTGCGCACCGTGCGCTCGAAGGTGAGTGCGTCGGTGTCGACCCCGGGGACGATCACCGAGACCCGGCGGGCCTCGGCGAGGTCGCCGAGGACCTCGGCGGCGAGGCCGCCGCCGGTGGGGTCGAAGACGAGGATCTGCCGGCCGGGCTCGGCGAGGGACTCGAAGCGGTGGGCGCGCCGGGCCGCGGTGGCGCGGTCCGCGGGGGCCAGCGTGATGTCGTGTGCGCGGCCGTTCTCGACCCGCGCGGCCTGCTGCAGGGCCATCCGGTTGGCCCGGTAGCGGACGCCGGGCGGTACGCCGTCGAGATTGCCGACCACCAGCGGATGGCCCTCGGTGAGCCGGGCGCGCTGGGCGCCGTCGAGGCGCGCGAAGAACCGTGCCACCACGGGTGCCGGGGCATCGGCGGCGGGCAGGGCCCGGCCCTCGAAGTGCGACGTGGCCCAGGAGGCGAGCGCGGCCTCGCGCGGGGACGCCTCGCTCGCGGACCGGTAGACGGCGGTCCAGCCCGTGGTCGTGAGCATCAGGAAGACCACCGCCAGCGCGAGCAGGGCGCGCAGGGCGGCCGGGCGTGCGGGGGCATCGGCGGAGTGGGCGTGGGCGGGGCCGGGCAGGTTCACTGAGCCCAGACTAGGAGACCCTCGCGGCTGGGGGTGCGCCAGGTGACCGGAGTCACCGCCGACCGTGGGACGTTCCGCCGGCGGGTGCGCCCGTACGGATGTGCGTGCGCGGGCGCCCGCGCCCGTACGGGATCTTCGCCCGGCCGGAAGGCGACCGCGCGGTCAGGCGGGCCGGCGCCAGTCCGCGGCCAGTGCCGGGCCGATCTGGTCGAGGTAGGCCTCGGTCATCCGCCGGATGGCGGCCACGCTCGTGTCCTCGCCCTGCCCCCAGAGCCGGCCGGTGACGCGCATCACGCCCGTGAACGCGGCGACGGCCACCCGCGGGCGCGGGTCGGTGTCCACGTCCAGGCCCTCGCGCTCGGCTATCAGCCGGGCGATCTGCTCCTCCAGGTCGGTGGAGCGGCGCAGGTGCACGGCGAGCAGGGCCGGAGTGGACTCGATCAGCCGGTAGCTGCGCATGTACAGGTCGATGGGGACCAGGTCCGAAATGGCCTCGTCGACGGTGTCCCAGGCGTCGAGCACGGCCGCACGCATCGCCTCGAAGGGGCCCTCGGCGGGCGGGCGGGAGCGCAGCGCCGCGACGAAGTGCGATTCGACCAGGTCCTGGACGGCGAAGGCGACCTCTTCCTTGTTGGCGAAGTACCGGAAGAAGGTGCGCTGGGAGACGTCCACGGCGTCGGTGATCTCGTCGACGGTCGTCTCCTCGTACCCCTGGGCGATGAAGAGGAGGAGGGCCGCGCGCAGCAGGGCGTCGCGCGTGCGCTGCTTCTTGCGCTCGCGCAGGCCGGCGGCCGGTGCGGGCGCGGGCCTCTGATCGGTCATCACGGCGGTCAGGGTACCTGTGACGGACCTGACAGTGGCTGTGTGACGAACCGGCCTGTGAAGTGTCAGTCGCTGTCACTAACCTGTCGGCATGACTAGTCAGATCACCGTCGACGGCGGGGACGCACTCTCGCTCAGCAAGGAACGGGACCCCTCGCCGGACCGTACGGGCCTCCGGGGCCACCCGTGGCTCACCCTGTTCGCCGTCGCGATCGGCGTCATGATGGTCACCCTCGACGGCACGATCGTCGCCGTCGCCAACCCGGCCATCCAGAAGGACCTCGGCGCCTCGCTCGCCGAGGTCCAGTGGATCACCAACGGCTACCTGCTCGCCCTCGCGGTCTCCCTCATCACCGCCGGCAAGCTCGGCGACCGCTTCGGCCACCGCCAGACCTTCCTCATAGGCATCGCCGGTTTCGCCGTCTCCTCGGCGGCCATCGGCCTCTCCGGCGGAGTCGAGCTCGTCATCGGCTTCCGCGTCGCGCAGGGCGTCTTCGGCGCGCTGCTGATGCCCGCCGCGCTGGGCCTGCTGCGCGCGACCTTCCCGGCCGAGAAGCTCAACATGGCCATCGGCATCTGGGGCATGGTCATCGGCGCCTCGACCGCCGCCGGGCCGATCGTCGGCGGCCTGCTCGTCGAGAACGTGAGCTGGCAGTCCGTCTTCTTCATCAACGTGCCCGTCGGCATCCTCGCGCTCGCCTTCGGCCTGTTCATCCTGGTCGACCACCGGGCCGAGAACGCCCCGCGCTCCTTCGACGTCCTGGGCATCCTGCTGCTGTCCGCCGGGATGTTCTCGCTGATCTGGGCGCTGATCAAGGCCTCGGAATGGGGCTGGGGAGACACCAGGACCCTGGTGTTCCTCGGCGGGTCGGTGCTGTGCTTCGTGGCCTTCGCCTTCTGGGAGAACTCCGTCTCCGAGCCGCTGATCCCGCTCGGGATGTTCCGCTCGCTGCCGCTGTCCGCGGGCACGGTCCTGATGGTCCTGATGGCCTTCGCCTTCATGGGCGGGCTGTTCTTCGTCACCTTCTACCTGCAGAACATCCACGGCATGAGCCCCGTCGACAGCGGCCTGCACCTGCTGCCGCTGACCGGGATGATGATCGTCGGATCGCCGCTGGCGGGCCTGGCCATCACCAAGGTCGGCCCGCGGCTGCCGCTCGTCGCGGGCATGGTGGCCACCGCCGTCGCCTGCTTCGGGATGGCCCAGCTGACCCCGGGCACCTCCACCCCCACCATGTCGCTCTGGTTCGCCCTGATGGGCCTCGGGCTCGCGCCCGTCATGGTCGGCGCCACCGAGGTCATCGTCGGCAACGCCCCGCTGGAGCTCTCGGGCGTGGCCGGCGGGCTCCAGCAGGCCGCCATGCAGGTGGGCGGCAGCCTGGGCACCGCCGTGCTCGGCGCGGTCATGGCGAGCAAGGTCGGCAGCGTCTTCGAGGACAACTGGGCCGGGGCCGGGCTGCCGCCGCTCACCCCGGAGCAGGCGGACCTCGCGGAGAAGGGCATCCAGGTCGGCATCTCCCCGGTCCCGCCGGGTGCGCCGGAGCAGCTCGCGCAGACCATCACGGGGGTCGCGCACGACACGTTCGTGTCAGGGATGAGCACGGCCTTCACCGTCGCCGGCGTGGTCGCGGTACTCGCCGCGGTCGTCGCCGCCTTCACGAAGCGCGGCGAGAACGCGGCGGCGGGGGCGGGCGCGGCCCACATCTAGCCCCGCCCCGGCGGCCCGGCCGGCACGGTGCCCCGCTGGCTCCGTGCCGCCGGCCGCGCGGCCGCGGAGGCCCCGGAGGCGTCAACTCCGGGGCCGCGGCAGCCCCGCCGGACGGTTCCGGCGGGGCTGTCGCCTATCAGGGTGGACCCGCTCGCGGCCCCTTCCGCCGGGACGTCCGTGCAGGTCAGCGTGGTGCCGACAGAGCCCTCGGAAACGGTCCGGGGCCCGTACGTCCACCAGGAGTTGACCCGTCATGCGTACGTGGAGCATCACTTTCCCGGGGCGCACCGCCGCCACGGCCACCGTTCTCGCCGCCACCCTGCTGATCCCGGGCACCGCGGAAACCGCCCACGCGGCGCACCGGACCCCGGCGCGGGCCGCCGGGCCGCCGGTGCTCGGGGCCTGCGCCACCGGGCAGCTGTGCCTGTGGGCGAAGCCGGAGTTCAAGGGCGCCCGCAGGACCCACGAGCTCAGCACCCTCGACATCAACAGCTGCACCGCCCTGCCCGCAGGGACCACCGCCCAGTCCCTCACCAACCGGACCGGCCGGCCGGTCACCACCTACCAGTCGGCCGAGTGCGCCGAGACCGGCGAGTTCCAGACCTACCCGGGCGACGGGGTGTGGCTGCCCCAGTCGCCCTACCAGGTCAGGGCGTTCAAGGTGTGGGAGCGCTGACGGCGCCGCCGCACGCCTGGACCGGCCCGCCCTGGGCGCCGAAGCCCGCGCCCGGGCCGGGCTCCCGGGCGGGTCCGGCGGCGGGGGGTGCGGGCATGGCGGGGGGTGCGGGGGCGGCGGGGATGGCGCCCAGCCGGGCGACCTCGGCGCGCAGCGCCCGTACCTCCGCCGTCAGTTCGGCGATCGCCTCGGTCTGGGCGCGCTCCACCCGGTCGTCGCGTTCGAAGCGGGAGATGAACCAGGCCGCGATGTTGGCCGTCACCACACCCAGCAGCGCGATCCCGGACAGCATCAGCCCCACCGCCAGGAGCCGGCCGAGCCCGGTGGTGGGGGAGTGGTCCCCGTACCCGACCGTCGTCATCGTGGTCACCGACCACCACAGGGCGTCCCCGAGGTTCTTGATGTTGCCGTCGGGTGCGTCCCGTTCCACGCTCAGCACCGCGAGCGAGCCGAACATCAGCAGCCCGACCACCGAGCCCGCCACGTACGTGGTGAGCCGGATCTGCGGGGCCATCCGCGCCCGCCGGCCCACCAGCATCAGGGTGGAGACCAGCCGCAGCAGCCGGAGCGGCTGGATCATCGGCAGCACCACCGCAGCCAGGTCCAGCCAGTGGGTCCGTACGAAAGCCCTCTTCGAGGCCGCCAGGCCCAGCCGCATCAGGTAGTCGGCGGCGAAGGCGGCCCACACCACCCACTCGGCGTGCTTGCAGGCGCTGTGCACCGCCGGGCTCGCGTCGGGCAGGACGATGGGCACCGCGTAGGCCACGGCGAATCCCAGGGCGAGCACCAGCAGCGGGGTCTGCGTCCGGCGCTCCCACCGCGCCTGGGGAGAGGGTTGCTTCATGCGGAGCATCGTAAGGAATGCGTAAGGGGCGCCCGGACAGGTGTCCCGGCGCCCCTCGCGGAAGTGACGGCTACGCGTCGCCCCCGGCCGCGCCCGGGTCGGCCGCCCGGACGTCCAGCAGCTGGTACCGGTCGATCGCCTGCTTCAGCGCCGAGCGGTCGATCTTGCCTTCCTTGGCCAGCTCGGTCAGCACCGAGAGGACCACCGACTGCGCGTCGATGTGGAAGAAGCGCCGGGCCGCGCCCCGCGTGTCGGCGAAGCCGAAGCCGTCCGCGCCCAGCGAGGTGTACGAACCGGGCACCCAGCGCGAGATCTGGTCCGGGACCGCCCGCATCCAGTCGGAGACCGCCACGAACGGACCCTCCGCGCCGGACAGCTTGGTGGTCACGTACGGGACCCGCTGCTCCTCCTCCGGGTGGAGCAGGTTGTGCTCCTCCACGGCGACGGCCTCGCGGCGCAGCTCGTTCCAGGAGGTCGCCGACCAGACGTCCGCCTTGACGTTCCACTCGGCCGCGAGGATCCGCTGCGCCTCCAGCGCCCACGGCACCGCCACGCCCGAGGCCATGATCTGCGCCCCGACGGCTCCGGAGGTGCCCGCCGACACCCGGTGGATGCCGTGCAGGATCCCGTCCACGTCCACGTCGGCCGGCTCGGCCGGGTGCTGGATGGGCTCGTTGTAGACCGTCAGGTAGTAGAAGACGTCCTCGGCGTCGGGGCCGTACATGCGCCGCAGACCGTCCTTGACGATGTGCGCGATCTCGTACCCGTACGCCGGGTCGTACGCCACACAGCCCGGGTTGGTCGACGCCAGCAGCTGGGAGTGGCCGTCGGCGTGCTGCAGGCCCTCACCCGTCAGAGTGGTCCGGCCGGCGGTCGCGCCGAGGACGAACCCGCGCGCCAGCTGGTCCGCCATCTGCCAGAACTGGTCACCCGTCCGCTGGAAACCGAACATCGAGTAGAAGACGTAGACCGGGATGAGCGGTTCGCCGTGCGTCGCGTACGCCGAACCCGCGGCGATCAGCGAGGCGGTGCAGCCCGCCTCCGAGATGCCGTCGTGCAGCATCTGGCCGGTCGGCGACTCCTTGTACGCGAGCAGCAGGTCGCGGTCGACCGCCTCGTACTGCTGGCCCAGCGGGTTGTAGATCTTGGCGCTCGGGAAGAACGCGTCCATGCCGAAGGTGCGGTACTCGTCGGGGGCGATCAGCACGAAGCGCTTGCCGATCTCCTTGTCCCGCATCAGGTCCTTCAGGATGCGGACGAAGGCCATGGTGGTGGCGATCGACTGCTGGCCCGAGCCCTTCTTGGCGGCCGCGTAGGTGGCGTCGCCCGGCAGCTGGAGCGGCTTCGCGCGCACCACGCGGGTCGGCACGTAGCCGCCGAGCGCGCTGCGGCGGTCGTGCATGTACTGGATCTCGGGGGAGTTGCGGCCCGGGTGGTAGTACGGCGGCGCGCCGTCCTCCAGCTGGGCGTCCGTGATCGGGATGTGCAGACGGTCGCGGAAGCGCTTGAGGTCGTCGGCCGTCAGCTTCTTCATCTGGTGGGTCGCGTTGCGGCCCTCGAAGTTCGGGCCCAGGGTCCAGCCCTTGACCGTCTGCGCCAGGATGACCGTCGGCTGGCCCTTGTGGGCCTTGGCCGCCGCGTACGCCGCGTAGACCTTCTTGTGGTCGTGGCCGCCGCGGCCCAGGTGCTGGATCTGCGTGTCGGTCATGTTCTCGACCATCGCGCGCAGCCGGTGGTCGCCGCCGAAGAAGTGCTCGCGGATGTACGCGCCCGTCTCGGTGGCGTACGTCTGGAACTGGCCGTCCGGGGTGGTGTTCAGCTTGTTGACCAGGATGCCGTCGCGGTCCTGGGCCAGCAGCGGGTCCCAGGAGCGGTCCCAGATCAGCTTGATGACGTTCCAGCCGGCGCCGCGGAACTGCGACTCCAGCTCCTGCATGATCTTGCCGTTGCCGCGGACCGGGCCGTCGAGGCGCTGCAGGTTGCAGTTGACGACGAAGGTCAGGTTGTCGAGGTGCTCGCGGGCCGCGATCGAGAGCTGGCCGAGCGACTCCGGCTCGTCCATCTCGCCGTCGCCGAGATACGCCCAGACGTGTGACTTGGAAGTGTCCGCGATCCCGCGGGCCTCCATGTACCGGTTCATCCGCGCCTGGTAGATCGCACCGAGCGGGCCGAGGCCCATCGAGACGGTCGGGAACTCCCAGAAGTCCGGCATGAGCCGCGGGTGCGGGTAGCTGGAGAGGCCGTACGGAGCCTTCGACTTCTCCTGGCGGAACGCGTCGAGCTGCTGCTCGGAGAGCCGGTCCAGGAGGTAGGCGCGGGCGTAGATGCCGGGCGAGGCGTGACCCTGGAAGAAGATCTGGTCGCCGCCGTCGCCCTCGTCCTTGCCCCGGAAGAAGTGGTTGAAGCCCACGTCGTAGAGGGAGGCGGAGGAGGCGAAGGTGGCGATGTGACCACCGACGCCGATCCCCGGGCGCTGGGCGCGCGAGACCATGACGGCCGCGTTCCACCGGGTGGCGTTGAGGACCTTGCGCTCGATCTCCTCGTTGCCGGGGAAGAAGGGCTCGTCCTTGGTGGCGATCGTGTTGACATAGTCCGTGGAGCGCATCTCGGGCACGGCCACGCGCTTCTCACGGGCGCGCTCCATCAGCCGCAGCATCAGGTAGCGGGCGCGCTCACGGCCCCGCTCGTCGACCGCGGCGTCCAGGGAGTCGAGCCACTCCTGCGTCTCTTCCGGGTCGAAGTCCGGTACCTGACTCGGCAGGCCACCAATGATGATCGGATTGCGATCGGATGCGGAAGCCACGCTGTTCCTTCGCTGTCGGGGGAGTCGTGCCTTGGGGTTCGCCGCCTCCCATGGTCTTACGCTCGGCAGAAATCGTCATCTTTACCGCTGGGTAATCCCTGGAGTGTGGAGGGATTGCGCCCGCTGTGGCGACGACAGCGCCCAAACCGCAACCTTACGCCCATGTCGATCAACCCCTTCGCAAGGCCGTTCGTCCCTCAAACAGGTGCGAAAGTTCCGAGGCCGTGCCGAATGAGGTGGAATGGTGTGGGATGAATCACCAGGGGTACATCCGGAAGGGCTGAAAGTTGCGGCGAGACGGCCGCAATCGTCACCGTTTCGACGGTCTCGGCGGCCGGGTACTTGCGCGATCCGCCGCGCCCGTGTGGACTACGCCCAATGCTGCGCGTACGCGCGCCGCCGAAGAACATTCACCGAACATGAGCAGGAGGCACCCCGTGAGCGCGACCGCGGACCACGCGGAGAACCTGGCCGCCAGGCTGGGTTTCCAGTCCGAACAGGTGGTCCAGGAGATCGGCTACGACGACGACGTCGATCAGGAATTCCGTGATGCCGTAGAGGGTCACGTCACCGAACTCGTCGATGAGGACTACGACGATGTCGCAGACGCGGTTCTGCTGTGGTTCCGGGAGGACGACGGCGACCTGACGGACGCCCTGGTCGATGCGACCGAGCTGGTCGAGGACGGCGCACTGATCCTGCTGGTGACTCCCAAGACCGGCAAGGACGGTTTCGTCGAGGCCAGCGACATCAGCGAGGCCGCCGAGACCGCCGGCCTCTCGCTGGCCAAGGGTCTCCCCGTCGGCAAGGAGTGGACCGCCACCAAGCTGGCGACTCCGAAGACGGCCAAGTCCAAGCGCTGAGCCGCGCCCCGCAGCCATGCGGACACACGCACCCCGTTCGCCGGAAGCTTCCCGGTGGGCGGGGTGCGTGCGTTTCGCGGCGGGCTGAGCGGGGCCGGACGCGCGACGGACCCCCACCCCATACACGGACCCATAAGCTGGGATCACCCGAACAGCCCAACGCAGGGATGCGGGACGAAGGGATGCGACAGATGGCGATCGAGGTCGGCACCAAGGCCCCGGACTTCGAGCTCAAGGACAACCACGGCAGGGTCGTGCGGCTCTCCGACTTCCGGGGGGAGAAGGCCGTCGTGCTGCTCTTCTACCCCTTCGCCTTCACCGGCGTCTGCACCGGCGAGCTCTGTGAGCTGCGCGACCAGCTGCCGCGCTTCCAGAACGACGACGTGCAGCTCCTCGCCGTCTCCAACGACTCCGTGCCCACCCTGCGCGTCTTCGGCGAGCAGGAGGGTCTGGAGTACCCGCTGCTGTCGGACTTCTGGCCGCACGGCGAGGCCTCCCGCGCCTACGGGGTGTTCGACGAGGAGAAGGGCTGCGCGGTGCGCGGCACCTTCGTCATCGACCGTGACGGCATCGTGCGCTGGTCCGTCGTCAACGGGCTGCCCGACGCGCGTGACCTGAACGAGTACATCAAGGCTCTCGACAGCCTCTGAGTCCGTGTCGCAGGCTCATGGGCGCGTGCCCCCGGGCACGTGGGCCCGTTCGCCTCGAATAAGCCCGTACAGGCGGGAACCCGTCACTAGGATCGAAACGTTGATCCTGTAGCAACCGCACGACGGGGCCCCGCCCCACACAAAACCTTATGGAGGACCCGTGGGAGTCAGCCTCAGCAAGGGCGGCAACGTCTCGCTGTCCAAGGCCGCGCCGAACCTGACCGCGGTCATCGTCGGTCTGGGCTGGGACGCTCGCACCACCACCGGCGTCGACTTCGACCTCGACGCCAGCGCGATCCTGGCCAACGACCAGGGCAAGGTCACCGGCGACGCGAACTTCGTCTTCTTCAACAACCTGAAGAGCCCCGACGGCTCGGTCGAGCACACCGGTGACAACACCACCGGTGAGGGCGAGGGCGACGACGAGGCGATCAAGGTCAACCTCGCCGGCGTGCCCGCCGACGTGGCCAAGATCGTCTTCCCGGTCTCGATCTACGAGGCCGAGAGCCGCCAGCAGAGCTTCGGCCAGGTCCGCAACGCGTACATCCGCGTCGTGAACCAGGCCGACAACACCGAGCTCGCCCGCTACGACCTGTCGGAGGACGCCTCGACGGAGACCGCCATGGTCTTCGGCGAGCTCTACCGCAACGGCGCGGAGTGGAAGTTCCGCGCCATCGGCCAGGGCTACGCCTCGGGCCTGCGCGGCATCGCGCAGGACTTCGGCGTCAACGTCTGAGCCTGCTCGACCCCGAGCAGTCGTTCCATCCGTCCGGCGCCGTGCACTCGTGTGTACGGCGCCGGACCGGCTTTACGACCAGCACCGTCACATCGCCGTACCGTCACACCGCCGTATGCCGTACCGCCGTACCGTCACACCGCCGTATGCCGTACCGCCGTACCGTCACACCGCCACCGTCGTCCGGGGAGGACCACAACATGGGCGTCACACTCGCCAAGGGGGGCAATGTCTCCCTCTCCAAAGCCGCACCGAACCTCACCCGGGTTCTGATCGGCCTCGGATGGGACGCGCGCTCGACCACGGGCGCCGACTTCGACCTCGACGCCAGCGCACTGCTGTGCAGCAACGGCCGGGTGCTCGGGGACGAGTACTTCGTCTTCTACAACAACCTGAAGAGCCCCGAGGGCTCCGTCGAACACACGGGTGACAACCTCACCGGCGAGGGTGAAGGCGACGACGAGTCGCTCATCGTCGATCTCACCAAGGTCCCGGCCGGCGTGGACAAGATCGTCTTTCCCGTCTCGATCCACGAGGCGGAGGCCCGCCGGCAGAGCTTCGGTCAGGTCAGCAACGCCTTCATCCGCGTGGTGAACGAGGCGGACGGCCAGGAACTGGCCCGCTACGACCTCTCCGAGGACGCCTCCAGCGAGACCGCGATGATCTTCGGCGAGGTCTACCGCTACGGGGGTGAATGGAAGTTCCGTGCAGTGGGGCAGGGGTACGCGTCGGGGCTCCGCGGCATCGCTCTAGACTTCGGGGTCAACGTTTCGTAAAGCCGTACAACACGATGGGATGCCAGTGGTTCTGAAAACCTTCGGCTGGTCGTTCGCAGTCACTGCGCTCGGACTGGTCGCAGCGGTGCTCTACGGGGGGTGGGAGGCCTTCGGGATCGTTGCGATCCTGTCCATCCTGGAGATCTCGCTGTCCTTCGACAATGCGGTGGTCAACGCCGGAATCCTGAAGAAGATGAATGCCTTCTGGCAGAAGATCTTCCTCACCATCGGTGTTCTCATCGCCGTGTTCGGCATGCGCCTGGTCTTCCCGATCGTCATCGTCGCGATCAGTGCCAAGATCGGGCCGATCGAGGCCGTCGAACTCGCGCTGCGCGACCAGGACATGTACAAGCAGCTCGTGACGGACGCCCACCCGTCCATCGCCGCCTTCGGTGGCATGTTCCTGCTGATGATCTTCCTCGACTTCATTTTCGAGGACCGCGACATCAAGTGGCTCGGCTGGCTGGAACGCCCGCTCGCCAAGCTCGGCAAGATCGACATGCTGTCGGCGTGCATCGCGCTGATCGTCCTGGTCGTCACCTCGATGACCTTCGCCGTCCACGCCCACCAGCACGGTGGCACTCACGTGGACAAGGCGCAGACGGTCCTGATCTCCGGCATTCTCGGTCTGATCACTTACATGATCGTCGGCGGCCTCTCCGGCTACTTCGAGAACAAGCTGGAGGAAGAGGAGGAGCACGAGCACGAGATCGAGGAAGCGGCGAAGAAGAGCGGCAAGCCCGTCTCGGCCGTCGCCATGGCCGGCAAGGCCGCGTTCTTCATGTTCCTCTACCTCGAAGTCCTCGACGCCTCCTTCTCCTTCGACGGGGTCATCGGCGCCTTCGCCATCACCAGTGACATCGTGATCATGGCCATCGGCCTCGGTATCGGTGCCATGTACGTCCGGTCGCTGACGGTCTACCTGGTCCGCCAGGGCACCCTCGACGACTACGTCTACCTGGAGCACGGCGCGCACTACGCCATCGGTGCGCTCGCCGTCATCCTGCTCGTCACCATCCAGTACGAGATCAACGAGGTCATCACCGGCCTCGTCGGCGTCGTGCTGATCGGATGGTCCTTCTGGTCCTCGGTGCGCCGCAACAAGCGCCTGGAACTGGAGGGTTCCGCCGCCGAGGCATGACCGCGGCGGTAATGCGGAACGCTCAGTGCGGGGCGGTCCGGAAGGTCCACGGGCCTTTCGGACCGCCCCGTCCGCATGTCAGCGGTGCGCCGGCGGGGGACCGGGCGCGCCAAGGGAGCAGGGGGGTTGTGGGGATGGGATTCTTCGACGGCATCAGGGGCAGCCGCGGTACGCAGTTCCAGTCGGGCAGTGCCTCGTCGAACGCGATCGAGCTGACCAAACGCCATCCGACGGTATCGCTCACCAAACAGGGGGCGGTGCACGGCAATCTGCGCGTGAACCTCTCCTGGCGGATGCGGACCTCGGACATAGGCGGCCGCAGCACCGGCCAGAGCGGGCAGCTCTTCCGGCATCCGTTCAAGCTGTTCAAGCCCGACATGGTGCAGGCGCACACCCAGGGCATGGTCAACGTCGACCTGGACATCGGCTGTCTCTACGAGCTGACCGACGGCACCCGGGGGGTCGTCCAGCCGCTGGGGAACCTGCACGGGGACATCAACAGTCCGCCGTACGTGAAGCTCAGCGGGGACGACCGGTTCGGGGCCCCCTCCGGCGAGACGATCTTCGTCAATCTCGACCACGCCGAGGAGATCAAGCGGCTGCTGGTCTTCGTCTACATCTATGACCAGACCCCGGCCTTCGACCGGACGCACGCCCTGGTCACCCTCTACCCGATCACCGGGCCGCGGATAGAGATCCCCCTGGAGGAGCGCCACCCCCACGCCCGCTCCTGCGCGGTCGTCTCCCTGGAGAACGTCAAGGGAGAGCTGATCGTCCGGCGCGAGGTCACCTTCGTGTACGGGTTCCAGGCCGAGCTCGACCGGCTGTACGGGTGGGGCCTCCAGTGGGGCCGGGGCTACAAGACGAAGACCTGACGGGCCCGGCCGGGACGGCAGCCCCGCCCGGCCCGCCCGCCGCTCACCGGCGGATGAACTGCGGGCCCTGCGCCGGCAGCCGGAAGGCCCCGTCCGGGGCCGGGGCCGGCACCGGGGCCTGCGAGACCGGCTGCGGGTAGCCGTAGGCGGGCTGGGAGGCCGGCGGGGCCTGTGTGGGCGGCGCCGGGGTCACGGGGGAGGCGGACGGCGCCTGTCCCTGTCCCGGCCCCTGTCCCTGCTCCTGGGCCTCGGAGGCGTTCTCGTCCACGGAGATCCCGTGGTCGGTGGCCAGGCCGACGAGCCCGTTGGAGTAGCCCTCGCCGAGCGCGCGGAACTTCCACGCGTCGGCCCGCCGGTACAGCTCGCCGCAGATCAGCGCCGTCTCGGCGCCCGTCTCCGGACGCACGTCGAAGTAGGCCAGCGGTTCGGAGCCGCCGGTCGCGGTGGCGTCGTAGAGCAGGATCCGCAGGTCGCGGACCCGCTCGAAGGGCACGTCCTCGGCGGAGGCCACGACGAGGATCCGGTCCACGGCCGGGGTGACGGCCCGCAGGTCCGCCTGGACGGCGTCGGTGATCCCGTCGCCGAGCTGCTTCTTCCCGAGCCGCCAGACGGCCCCCGAGGGGTGCCGGGGCTGGTTGTAGAAGACGAAGTCCTCGTCCGAGCGCACGCGCCCGTCCGCCCCCACGAGCAGCGCGGAGGCGTCCACGTCGGGTACGTCGGGCCCCCCGGTCCAGCGCAGCACCGCGCGGACCGCCACGGCGGCCACGGGGATGTTGGAGCCCTTCTGCATCGCGTGCGTCATGGCGGTCATCCTGCCCTCCCGGGCCGGACCGGGACAATGCGGCCCCCCGTAGACCTTGTCCGGATCGCGAGAGCTGGGCATGGTGCAAGAGGGTTACCTGGATTTCATGTGCTTGAGGAACTCTTGACTCACGTTCGTACGTACTATTACCGGCCATGCCAGATCGGCCGCCGAGCCTGTACGGGGGAAGCACATGCGTCACTTCGGGCACGTATCGCCCACGGTCCGCAAGGACCTCTTCCACCAGGAGCCGGCCGAGTTCTCCGCCGCCTCCCCCTCCGCCACGCTCGCGGCCGCCCTGGGTGCCACGCTCTACAGCCCGGCCACCCGGCCGCAGCTCGCCCGCGACATCCGCAAGCAGGCCGGCCTCGGGGTCGTCTCCATGGTCCTCTGCCTGGAGGATTCCATCAGCGACGAGGACGTCGCGGGCGGTGAGGAGAACCTCGTCCGGCAGTTCGCCGCCCTCCACGAGGACCCGGCGGAGCTCCCGCTGCTCTTCATCCGCGTCCGGGAGCCCGAGCAGATCCCCGACCTCGTGCACCGGCTCGGCGGCTCGGCGGCGCGGCTGGCCGGATTCGTACTCCCCAAGTTCAGCGAGAGCCGGGGCGTGGCCTTCCTCGACGCCGTGGCCCAGGCGGAAGCGGCCGGCGGGCAGCCCCGGCTGTACGCGATGCCCGTCCTGGAGACCCCCGAGCTGCTCCACCTGGAGACCCGGGTCGAGGCCCTCGCCGGGATCTCCCGCACGGTCAACAAGTACCGCGAGCGGGTCCTGGCGCTCCGCCTCGGGGTGACCGACTTCTGCTCCGCCTACGGGCTGCGCCGCACCCCCGACATGACCGCCTACGACGTCCAGATCGTTGCCGGGGTCATCGCCGACGTGGTCAACGTGCTCAGCCGCGCCGACGGCACCGGCTTCACCGTCACCGGGCCCGTGTGGGAGTACTTCCGCAGCCAGCAGCGACTCTTCAAGCCGCAGCTGCGCCGCAGCCCCTTCCTGGAGGAGGGCGTCGAGGAGCTGCGCACCGCGCTGATCGAGCACGACCTGGACGGGCTGCTGCGCGAGATCGAGCTCGACCGGGCCAACGGGCTACTGGGCAAGACCTGCATCCACCCCGCCCACGTCACCCCGGTCCACGCGCTCTCGGTGGTGTCCCACGAGGAGTTCAGCGATGCTCAAGACATCCTGCGCCCCGAGAGCGGAGGAGGCGGAGTAATGCGTTCCGCCTACACGAACAAGATGAACGAGGTGAAGCCCCACCGGGCCTGGGCCGAGCGCACCATGCTGCGCGCCGAGGTCTTCGGTGTGGCGAAGGAGGAGGTCGGCTTCGTCGATCTCCTCACGGCCGGGCTCCAGGTGTGAGCGGGCCGTTGACTGCGAAGAAGGGCAAGAAGATCGAAGCGGTGTGGTCGGGAACGTGGGTCGCGGACCGGCTGGGCGTGAGCCTGCAGGACGGGCAGGAATCAGCGGGTACCGGGACCGGTGGGCCGGCGCTCGAAGAGCTGCTCGGGCTGGCGCTGCGGCGCAACCCCAAGCGGGCGCACCTGCTGGTCTCGCGCGTGCTGGGCAAGCACGTCCCGCAGTCCCCGGCGGCCGTCTACGCCGCCGGTTACGGGCTCGGCGAGCGGGTCCGGGAGCTGCTGGGCGAGGCGGAGGCGGCCTCGGCCGTGGTTCTGGGCTACGCGGAGACCGCGACGGGGCTGGGCCACTGCGTGGCCGACGGCCTGGGCAGCGCCCCGTACCTGCACTCCACCCGCCGCCCCGTGCCCGGCGTGGAGCCCGCGGGCGGCTTCGAGGAGGCGCATTCGCACGCCACCTCGCACCTGCTGCTGCCCGAGGACCCGAAGCTGCTGGCGGGCTCGGGCCCGCTGGTCCTCGTCGACGACGAGTTCTCCACCGGCAACACGGTCCTGAACACCATCGCCGACCTCCACGCCCGCCACCCGCGCGGCCACTACGTGGTCGTCGCCCTGGTCGACATGCGCTCTCCGGCCGACCGCGACCGCCTGACGGCCTTCGCCGCCGAGCTGGGCGCCCGCGTGGACCTCATAGCCCTGGCCTCGGGCACCGTCTCCCTCCCGGAGGGGGTCCTGGAAAAGGGCCAGGCCCTGGTGGAGCAGTACGAGGCGGAGCTTGCCGCTGCCGCTGCCGCCGGAACTCAGCCCGTGGCCGGCGCTTCGCGGCCCGGGGGCGGCGCCCCGGCAGACGGCCCGCAGGTCACCACGGTGGAACTGGACTGGCCGGCCGGCATACCCGACGGTGGCCGCCACGGCTTCACCCCCGCGCACCGCGCGGCACTGGACGCGGCCCTGCCGGCCATGGCAGACCGGCTCAGGGCCGCGCTCGGCGCGGCCCCCGCCCGGGTCCTCGTACTCGGCAACGAGGAGCTGATGTACGCCCCGCTGCGCCTCGCGCAGGCCCTTGAGGCGTCCGGCGCCGCGGCCGAGGTCCGCTTCTCCACGACCACCCGCTCGCCGGTGCTCGCCGTGGACGACCCCGGCTACGCGATCCGCACCCGCCTCGTCTTCCCCGCCCACGACGACCCGGCCGACGGCCCCGGAGAGCGGTACGCGTACAACGTCGCGAGCACAGCCGGTGCCGGCTTCGACGCCGTGGTCGCCGTCGTGGACTCGGCCGGAGACACCGCCGAGCTCCGCACCGGCCTGCTCGCGGCCCTCGCGCCGCACACCGGCCGGGTCGTGCTGGCGGTCATACCTTCGTACGTACCCGACCGGCAGGAGCCGATCATGTCCGAGCCCCTGCGCGAGCCCGTGCGCGAGCCACTGCGCGAGTCGCTGGGCGAGCCACTGCGCGGGCCCGCCTTCTCCTCCTACGCCGCCGAGGACGTCGGCTGGCTGCTCCAGGACCTCTCCGACGTGGAGCTGGAGGCCCCGACCGAGGAGCGCGAGGAAGCCATACAGGCGGGCGGTGCGCACTACGCGGAATCGCTGCCGGTGGAGTTCCAGCCGTCCCCGGAGTACCAGCAGCTCTACCAGAGCGCGCTGACCGCCTCCGCCGCCCGGATGGCCCGCGCCGTCGGAACCGTCACCGAGACGGTCCTCGCCGAGCGCTCTCCCTCCCCGGTCCTCGTCTCCCTGGCCCGCGCCGGCACCCCCGTGGGCGTGCTGATGCGGCGCTGGGCGCAGGCCCGGCACGGCCTGGACCTGCCGCACTACGCCGTCTCCATCGTGCGCGGTCGCGGCATCGACGCCAACGCACTGCGCTGGCTGGCCGCCCACCACGATCCGGCCGACGTCGTCTTCGTCGACGGCTGGACCGGCAAGGGGGCGATCACCCGCGAACTGCGCGAGGCGCTCGGCGAGTTCGAGGGCTTCAACCCGGAGATCGTGGTCCTCGCCGACCCCGGCTCGTGCGTGGAGACGTACGGCACGCGCGAGGACTTCCTGATCCCCTCCGCCTGTCTCAATTCCACTGTTTCCGGGCTGGTCTCGCGTACGGTGCTCAGGTCCGACCTGGTCGGGCCCGCCGATTTCCACGGCGCGAAGTTCTACCGCGAGCTGGCCGGGGCCGATGTCTCCGTCGCGTTCGTCGACACCGTCTCCGCGCACTTCGAGGAGGTGGCCGAGGCCGTGGACGCCGAGGTCAAGGAGCTCCTCGCCGCCGACCGCACGCCGACCTGGGTGGGCTGGCGGGCGGTGGAGCGGATCAGCGAGGAGTACGGCATCCACGACGTGAACCTGGTCAAGCCCGGCGTCGGCGAGACCACGCGGGTGCTGCTGCGCCGGGTGCCGTGGAAGATCCTCGCGCAGCGCGGCGCGGGGGCCGACCTGGACCACGTACGCCTCCTCGCGGAACAGCGGGGGGTGCCGGTGGAAGAGGTCGACGGCCTGCCCTACAGCTGCGTAGGACTCATCCATCCCCGATTCACGCGCGGCGCCACCGGCGCCGACGGAAAGGCTGTGGCCACCAAGTGACCGTTCTCGTAGCCAGTGACCTCGACCGTACGCTCATCTACTCGGCGGCCGCGCTCGGCCTGACCATGCCCGACCCGGTGGCCCCGCGGCTGCTGTGCGTGGAGGTGCACGAGAGCAAGCCGCTGTCGTACATGACGGAGACGGCGGCGGGGCTGCTGGCGGAGCTGTCCGCCGACCCGGGCGCGGTGTTCGTGCCGACCACCACCCGGACCCGCAAGCAGTACCAGCGCATCCGCTTCCCCGGACGGCCGGCGAAGTACGCGATCTGCGCCAACGGCGGCCAGCTCCTGGTGGACGGGGTCCCGGACCGGGACTGGCGCCGCCAGGTCGCGGCGCGGCTCGCCGAGGAGTCCGTTCCGCTGGAGGAGATGCACGCGCACCTGATGTCCGTCACCGACCCGGCGTGGCTGCGCAAGGCGCGGGTGGCGGAGGACCTGTTCGCGTACCTGGTGGTGGAGCGGGCGCTCGTCCCCGTGGACTGGATCAAGACGCTGGCGGAATGGTCCGAGGCGCGCGGCTGGGCGATCTCGCTCCAGGGCCGGAAGATCTACGCCGTCCCGCGGCCGCTGACCAAGAGCGCGGCCATGCACGAGGTGGTCCGGCGTACGGAGGCCACGAGCACGCTGGCCGCCGGGGACTCACTGCTCGACGCGGACCTGCTGCTCGCGGCCGACACGGCCTGGCGGCCGGGCCACGGAGAGCTGGCCGACGCCGGCTGGACCGCGCCGCACGTGACGGCGCTCGCCCAGGCGGGCGTGCTGGCCGGCGAGGAGATCGTGCGCGCCTTCACCCGTGAAGTGGCGCGACGGGGCACACCGGGCGTCTGATCATGGGCACACTGGCCCCATGACCAAGGGCAACAGCACCAAGATCACAGACGAGCTCTACCAGTACATGCTCGCGCACAACCCCCCGCTGGACGAGGTCCAGCGGGGGCTGGTGGCGACGACGTACGAGGTGTTCCCGGACGCGGCCGGAATGCAGTCGGCGCAGGAGCAGGGGCCGCTGCTGGCCTTCCTGGTCCGGCTGACCGGCGCACGGCACATCGTGGAGATCGGCACCTTCACCGGCTTCTCCTCCCTGTCGATGGCCCAGGCCATGCCGGCGGACGGACGCCTCATCGCCTGCGACGTCTCGGAGGAGTGGACGGCGTACGCGCGCGAGGCCTGGGCGAAGGCCGGGGTCGCGGACCGCATCGACCTGAGGATCGCGCCGGCGCTCCAGACGCTGCGCGCGATGCCGGCGGAGCCGCACATCGACATGGCCTACATGGACGCGGACAAGCAGAGCCAGATCGCCTACTGGGAGGAGCTCGTGCCGCGGCTGCGCCCGGGCGGTCTGCTCGTCACGGACAACACGCTGTACCACGGCACGGTGCTGGACCCCTCGGCGACCGGAGCGGCGGCGGGGGTCCAGGCCTACAACGACCACGTCGCGGCGGACCCCCGCATGGAGTCGGTGCTGCTGGCGATCTCCGACGGCATCACCCTCTCCCGCAAGCGCTAACCGCAGCCGCCCCCGCCACAGCAGCCTCCGCCGCCCATGGGCGCGGCCGCGGCGGGGGCCGCACTGCTCCCGCCGACGGCGACGGCGGAGAGCAGCTTGACGGTATCGGCGTGCCCGGCGGGGCAGTCGGCGGGAGCGGAGGACTCGGCCATGGGCCGGCTGACCTCGAAGGTGTCTTCGCAGGTCCGGCAGCGGAATTCGTAACGGGGCATGCGGACAGGCTACGCAGGTGCGACCCCCCACCGGAATCCCCTGGCTCCGCGCGCGGCGCGGCTGCCTGCCGACCCTGCTTCGAAGGTCTGCCCGCGCAGGCGGCGTGGGCGAGGCCGCCCGAGCCGCCTCGCCTACGCCGCCCCGCTTACGCCGCCCCGCCTACGCCGGCCTGCCGACGGGCCTCCCGCTCGTGCGGGCCCGCTGCTCCCGAGCCGCTTGCTCGGGGTGGCGGGCACGCCAGTACGGATTGTCGTGGGGCAGGGCGCTGCCCACCCGCCCGTACATCCCGAACCACATCAGCATCACGCCGACCACGAAGCTGAACAGCACGTTGGGGATGTGGAAGGCCAGGAAGTTCATCTCCGTGTCGAGCAGCGCGAGGTTCACGAACCCGCTCGCGATGAACAGCACGCCCAACACGATGTTGAGCGTCGAGGCGAAGGTGCCGCCGATGACCATCCCGACGAAGAGCAGCAGTCCGATGCAGATCGACAGGACGCTCAGCGCGCCGTTGGTGTTCAGCGCGAGCACCGTGTCCCCGCCGGTGTCGAAGAAGCCGATCCGGTCGATGAGCCCCAGGATTCCGAAGGCCACGAGCAGGAGTCCGGTCAGGCCGGCGCCGACCCGGTAGACCTTGCTGAGCCGGTGATCACTGGGCAGGTGTTCGTCGAGGCGCGCGTTGACGGGACGCATCATGCGGTGCAGGATCCCCGGGGAGTTCCGGGGTGGTGCCGCCGTCGCGTACGGCTCGTGGGCCACGTAGGGCGCGTAGTGCTCATGGGGCTCGTGGCACCCGTACAGCGCGTGGGGCGCGTACGCGTGCGACCCGTGCTCGTACTCGTGCGGTACGGGTGATGCCTGAGGCGTGCCGGAGGCCCGAGACCAACGTGGTCTGTGGGGCCTGTGCGGTCCGCGGGGCTTGCGGTCTGCGGGGGAAGCCTGGGCGGCCATGGCGCCCTCCTCTGCTCCGTTCCTGGCCCCTCCAGCATCCGCCGATGCCCCCACCCCGACAAGTCCGCTCGGGCGGCCCCCTCAGGCGTGGCCGCGCTCGGTCCGGATGTCCGTCACCACCCGCTGCACGGAGGACCGTACGGCCTCCATCTCCTGGAGGAAGGCCCAGTAGTCCGGGTGGCGGTCCTCCAGCGCGGCCAGCGCACGGCCCACCCGAGCCACCGCCTCGTCCAGCGGGCGGGCGTGCCGATCCTCCGGGACCGTACGGCCCTCCATCGCCAGACGCTGGGCGTCCCGGATCGCGAACCGGGTGCGCTGCACCTCCGCCTGCGGATCCCGCGCCACCGCCTCCAACCGGGTCAGCCGGTCCTGCGCCGCCGACACCGCCTCGTCGGTGGCGTCCAGCGAAGCCCGGACCGCCTCGACCAGGGCCGCCACGACGGCCCACTGCTGCTGGTCGCGTGCCCGGCCGGCCTCCGCGAGTCGGTCCTCCGCCTGCCCCACGTCCTGTACCGCCTGCTCCGGCACGTGCTGGAGGTCCTGCCAGCAGGCCGCGCTGAAACGCCGGCGCAGCTCGCTGAGCACCGGATCCACCCGGTCCGCCCGGTTGCGCAGCGCCTGCGCCCGGGTCCGCAGGCTCACCAGCCGGCGGTCGATCTCCGCGGCCCGCTCCGGGAGCCGCGCAGCCTCGGCCCGTATCGCCTCGGCGTCGCGCAGCATCCGGTCGGCCCGCTGCACGGTCTCCTGCACCCCGTGCTGTCCGGCGCCCTGGTTCAGCTTGGTCAGCTCCGGCCCGAGCGCGGCCAGCCTCGCGGCCAGGTCGTCGGCCCGGAGCCCCTTGCCGCGCACCTCGTCCAGCGCCGTGCTCGCCGCGAGCAGCGCTGCCCTGGCCCGCTCCCGCGCCGGCGCCACCCGGGCCAGCTGCGTCTCGGCCCGGTCCAGCAACGGCTGCAGTCCGAGCGCGAACCGGTCGAGCTCGCCCTTGACCCGTACCAGCTCCTCCTTGGCCCGCGTCAGCTCGTCCCGGGCCCGCGTCGCGGCGGACGCCTCCAGCTCCACCCGATCGAGATCGTGCGCGTCGACGGCATTGATGTACACATGGCTGACCTCGTCGATGCGCTGCCCGAGCGCGACGAACCCCTCACCCACCCGGCGCGCCTCGGGCGAGCCGTCCGCGGCCGCGATCGTCTCGATTGAGATCCGCAGATCCCGCTGCGCGGTGTCCAGCTCGTAGAAGGCCGCCGCGGCAGCGTCCTTGGCCGCCTGCGCGTCCGCCCGCCGACTCTCGTCCCGCCCGCCGCCGAACCACCGCCGGGGTGCTGTCGTCACAGTCGCCTCTCCCGTACCCGGTCCGCATTTCCCCTGCCCCGGTCCATTCTCCCCCACGGGAACGGGTTTGCGTGGGGGGTGTGCCCTGCATGTAGGCTGTCCACTCATCCACGGGTGCGTAGCTCAGGGGTAGAGCGCTGCTCTTACAAAGCAGATGTCGGCGGTTCGAAACCGTCCGCGCCCACCAGCGAAAAGACCCCCCGCCGATCATGGCGGGGGGTCTTTTGCGTCCGGATCCGACGGCAATGGGAGCGGCGCAGAGCCGGGCAGCGGCCAAAGCTGCGCCACGGGCCACGAGTTCTCGGTCGGGCTGGGATCCGGCGCCGATACGTGCCGCCCTTCCCGTGCGCGATTCGCTCCGTGAGGGCTGACCGAGTGCCCCGTGAGCTCCTGGCGCGTACCTGTGCGCCCTTCCTGCTCCTTGCTGCTTCCGGCACCGTGCAAGGGGTGCTCACGTCGGGTGGGCCAGGAGGGGGCCAGATGACGCAACCCAAGTGCGGCGCGGTGACGAAGCGTGGCGGCCGGTGCCGGAACAAGGCGATCGTCGGGAGCGGACAGTGCGCCAAGCACCAGGGGCGCTGGACGCGAGGAGGGGCCGCGCAGGGGGAGATCAAGGACGCTGAGGCCAAGCTGCGGGCGCTCCGGAAGAGGAAGTGGACCTGGTGGTGACGGGTTTCTGACATCCGTGACAGACGTCAGCGCGGATGGTTCTCCCCCGTCCGAGCCCCGGGGAGAAGGCCCCGGCGTTCTCGGCGGGGCCTTTGGGCTCGGTAGGGATGCGGGGCCGTGACGGGGTGTTCGTGGGGCGGGATAGTGGGGGTATGTGCCGATCGATTAAGACATTGCGTCCGCCCGCGATTCCGGAGAAGGCGACCGAGGAGGAGATCCGGGCCGCCGCCTTGCAGTACGTGCGGAAGGTGTCCGGCTTCAGGGCGCCGGCCGCGCACAACCAGGAGGTCTTCGACGCCGCCGTCGACGCGATCGCGGAGGCTACGAGGGACCTGCTGGAAGGGCTTCACGTCAGGGGAGCGGGAGCCGGAGTGGCCGTGGCCGGGTAGGGGCGGTCAGGCGGCTGCCGGGACCGCGTCCTCTTCCAGGGGGACCACCGCGACGGGACAGCCGGTGTGGAGCAGTACCGCGTTGGTGACGGAGCCCAGGCGCGGGGAGAGCGGGCGCCTGCGGTGGCGGCCGATGACGATCAGGTCCGCGGCCTGGGAGGCGGCGACCAGGTGGCCGGCCGCGTCGCCGGGCGCCGACACCTGCTCGATCCCGACCTCCGGGAACCGTTCGGCGTACGGGCGCAGGTGCGCGGCGGCCAGGGCCGTGACCTCGTGGGCGTTGGCGGTCTCCTCGTGCCCGGCCGTGGTGATGGCGCAGGCGGTGGTGAAGGCCCGGGCGGGCCAGGCGTGTGCGACGACCTGGAGGGCCCCGCGCCGGGCCGCGTCGCGAAGGCGGAGCAGGTGGTGCTCGGGTCGGGGGTAGCACTGTCTAGGCCGAGGACGACCCGGCCGTACGGGGCATGCACGGGCGGCTCGGCGCGCGGGACCACCACCACGGGGCAGGCTGGCCGGGCGGCGCAGGCCATGCCGTTCGAGCCGGGCAGGAGGCTGGCGTCACCGCCGCGGCCGCGCGAGCCGAGGACCATCAGCTGGGCGCCGTCGCCCAGGCCCGGCAGTACGTGGTCGGGGCGCCGGGGGGTGAGGCTTACTCGATCGGGGGAGTCCGGCGCGGCCGTCGAGGGCCTCTCGGACCCGGATCAGTACGGGGTCGTCGTCGGGGCGCGGCTCCTCCAAGCCGCCGGCCAGGGTCGCGCCGATGCCGTTCCTGTAGAGGCGGGCGTGCACGATGCGCAGCGGGGCCCCGGCCATCAGGGCCTGGGAGACGGCCCGTTCCAGGGCCCGGTTGCCGTTCGCGGAACCGTCGACGGCGGCAGTCACCGGGCGCGGGCTTTGGTCCTGGCGGGCTCCTCGGTGGCAGCGGTGCGCGGACTCGGCCTTGCGGGAGGGGCCCCGGGCGGGAGTGGGGAAAGTCCCGAACGGGGCGGGACCATCGGCCACTCCCGTGGTGGGGAGGGTGGTTCGGGGCGGGGTGGGTGTGTGGGGGTGTGGGGGTGTTCAGGAGGCGTGGCCCGTGCGGCGGCGCAGGATCCAGGCGCCTGCGCCCAGTGCACCGGCTACGAGGGCACCGCCGACGGCGATCTGGCCCGGGCTCATGGAATCGATGCTGCCACCGAGTCCACCACGGGCGGCGCCCGGGGTGATGTTCAGAGCCACGGTGACGCGCTCGCCGCCGGGGCCGCCGCACTCGAAGGTCACGGGGTGCGAGCCGGCGCTGATGTTCCGGGAGGTGATGGCGGAGCCGAAGAGGTTGGTGGCCTCGGCGTTGCCGGGAGTCAGCCAGACGTCGCCGAAGGCGCGGGAGGTGGCCTTGCCGGTGCGCGTGCCGCAGCCGGTGACGTTGAGGCTGACACGTCCCCCGGGAGCGACGTTGGTCGGGGAGACGCTGCCGGAGGGCTGGGCCTGGGCGAGGGTCGGTGGGGCGCCCGCGGCGAAGGCGGCGGTCGCGGCGGCGACGGCCAGCAGGCGGGGGAGGGCGCGGTACCGGCGGGGGCTGTGGGGGGTGGCGGGCATGGAGAGGACTCCTCGGGCTCCGGGAACGGCGCGGCGCGGATTCGAGTGCGCACCGTTCTCTGGACGCTAGGAGCCCGGCGCGGCCGTGGCGATCGCTGCCGGGTGAACGGGTGAGCCACTGCTCCGTCCGGGGAAGCGGGGTGGACTGGGGTGGACGGCTTGAAGGGCGTGGGCGGCGTGGGCGGCGTGGGCGGCGTGGGCCGGTCCGGCGCTGGAGCCGGGGTTGGAGAGGGGGAGAGGGGGCTGCCCGTGCCCGTGTCCCGTGCCCGTGCCCGTGTCGGTTGCGAGGGCGTGGGCGGAGGGGGCGAGTGTGGGACCTGATGGGGGTGCGCGGCCGCGGCGACGCTGCCCGGTGAACGGGTGAGCCCCCCGCGGCGGCTTGTTGAGCGCGTGGGGCCCGGATCGGAGGGGGCGAGCGCGGGCCGGCTCGGGGGTTGTGGGCCCGAGGGGGGCGGCGGTCGGGTTACGTGGTGGCGGCTGGGGTGGCGGTGGGGCGGCGGACTACGAAGGCTGCCAGGGCGCCCGCGGCGAAGAGGGCGATCAGGGAGACCGCGGTGCCGAGCCAGGTGGTGCCCAGCCACTGGGTGCCGAAGTAGCCGAGGGCGATGCTGTAGCCGGCCCAGGCGAGGGCCGCCAGGACCGACCAGGGCAGGAACTCCCTGACCTTGCGTTGGGTCTTGCCCGCGCCGAGGGAGACCACCGAGCGGCCGGCCGGGGCGAAGCGGGCGACCACGACCAGGGCGCCGCCGCCGCGCGCGAGGGCGGTGCCGAGGCGCTCGTGGGCCCGGGTGAGCCGGCGGGAGCGGGCGATGGCCCGGTCGAGACGGGCCCCGCCCCGCCGGGCCAGCCGGTACGCGGCCATGTCGCCCAGTACCGAGGCGGTGACGGCCGTCACCAGCAGCGCCAGGATGTCCGGCACCTGGGACTGCACGGGCACGGGTCCCGCGGCCCCGGCCGCCGCGGCGGCAGCCGCAGCCGTGACCACCAGTACTCCGCTCGGCAGCACCGGTAGGAACACGTCGAGCAGGATGGACAGCGCCACGAGGGCGTAGATCCATGGGCTCGAAGTCAGCGAGCCCAGAGTCTCAAGCAAAACGGGACTCCCCAGTCCGGTTGACGTGCCTCGGCGTGAGGCGCCGCGACGTCGCGGGGGAGCGGCATGGGCGGCTGACAGCGGAACAGCGTACGCCGGGCGTCCACGGACCGGACGCCCGGGGCAGTGCTCCGGCGTGACGGGGGGCCCGCCGCGCGTCAGAGGGGAGGCGTGAGGTCGCGGTCCAGGACCATCGCCAGGCGGGGGCCCTTGCGTGCCTGGTCCAGGCGCAGCCGCGCGGAGCGCCCCGACAGTACGAGCGTCATGAGCTGGTTGCCGAACCACGGGCCGCCCGTTCGCCGCCAGCTCAGCGGAGGCCGGCCCGTCCGGCCGTGCCGGGAGAAGCCCCGGCCCAGCCATCGGCCCAGCCGTGACCAGCCCAGCCGGAAGCCCCATTTCACGGCGGTGTGAATGGAGTTGTGGACCGGGGAACAGGTGAGCTGGAACACCTGTGCCGTGCTCGGTATTCGCGGTTCGGCCACGTACGCGTGATGCACGTCGCCGGAGAGCACGCACACCGTCGCCGGCGCCCGCGGGCCCGTGCCCACCTCCTCGATCAGGTCGCTGAGCATCGCGAACGAGGCCGGGAACGCCGCCCAGTGCTCAAGGTCGCTCCGGCGGCGCAGGTTCTCGCCGATCCGGGCCCACCTCGGGCCACGCTCCCCGCGGCACAGCGCGGCATTCCACACCTCGGCGTCGTGCACGAGGGGCGGCATCAGCCAGGGCAGCGACGAGCCGATGAGGAGGTGGTCGTATCCCCCGTGTCCCGCCAGGGCGTTCTCGCGGAGCCACCCCCACTCCGCCGGGTCGAGCATGGCCCGCCCGTCCTCGGCGAGCACCCGGGCGGCCCGGGTGTCCACCATCAGCAGCCGGGACCGGCCGAAGTCCCGGCGGTAGCTCCAGCGGACCGTGGCCGGGTCGGCGTCCGCCGAGGTGGCGAAGGCCCGTAGCGCGTCGGTGCCGTCGGGGGTCGACCGGACCGCCTCGAACACGGGGTCGGCCGCCAGCTCGGCGGGGGAGAGATTGCCGAGGTGCTGGTACACCCAGTACGACATCAGGCCGCTGACCACCCGCTCCTGCCACCACGGGGTGGCGCGCATCTCCGCCAGCCACGCGGCGCTGGTGTTCCAGTCGTCGATGACGTCGTGGTCGTCGAACATGTGCAGGCTCGGGACGGTGGACAGGAGCCAGCGGATCTCCGGGTCGAGCCAGGACTCGTAGTAGAGCCGGGTGTATTCCTCGAAGTCCGCGACCTGGGCGCCGGGGGCCTCGCGGAGGTCCCGCCGGGCCGCCAGCCACTGGCGGGTGGAGCGGGAGAGCTGGTCCGCGTACACCTGGTCGCCGAGGAGCAGCAGGACGTCGGGCCGTACCGCCTCCGGCTCGGCGGCCAGATCGGCGGCGAGGGTGTCGAGCGCGTCGGGGCCGTGCGGTCCCCGCCGGTCGGCCGGAGGGGCGGCCTGGCGGCAGGAGCCGAAGGTCAGGCGGAGGTCGGGGGCGGTCGTGGAGCCCGGCCTTCCCGCGGGTGGGGTGGTGATGGTGCTCGCGGGGAACGGGCTGTCGGGCAGCGGCCAGACCCGGAGACCGTCGAGGAGGACTTCGTAGGCCGTGGTGGTGTCCGGGGTGAGGCCGGTGACGGTGATCAGCGCGTAGTGGTGGCCGGCTATCTGGAAGGTGTGGACGCTGCCACCGGAGCCGTCGGCGCAGCGCACCTCGGCGGTGCACGGGCGATCCGCCTCGATCCATACCGTGGCGGAGTCGCCCGCGTCCCAGTCGACGTGGCGCAGCAGCGGTCCCAGACGCAGTGTCCCCATGCAACTCCCCCTCCTTTTCCGGCGTTGCCGTTCGATCACCGTACGACGGGGAGGGGGTGGTCCACCTCCCCCTGGCGGGGGAAAGATCCTTGGCCAGGGGTGGGGTGGGGTGAGGCGTGTGGGTGTCAGCAGGCGTTGAGGATGCTGACCAGGGTCGACTTCTCCGTCGAGTCCATGCTCAGAGCCCAGTACTGCTTGACCCCGACCCACATGCGTGCGTAGGTGCAGCGGTAGGCGGTGCGCGGCGGCAGCCACTTGCCGGGGTCGAGGTCGCCCTTCGCCTGGTTCACGTTGTCGGTGACAGCGATGAGCTGGGAGCGGGTGAGGTCGTTGGCGAACTGCTGGCGCTTGGCGGTGGTCCAGGAGTTGGCGCCGGAACGCCAGGCCTCGGCGAGGGCGACGACGTGGTCGATGTCGAGGTCCGAGGCGGCCGTCCAGGTGGCGCCGTCGTACTCGGAGTACCAACTGCCGCTGACGGCCGCGCAGGCGGAGTCCTGGACCACGCCCGAACCGTCGCGCTTGAGGACGGTCTCACGGGTGTTGCAGGTGCCGGAGACGGTGCTCCAGTGGGGGAAGAGGTCACGGCTGTAACCGGTGGTGGAGCCCTCGGCCTTCGGGGTGACGGTCGCGAGGTAGGAGCGGGCGGCCGCGGCGCTGATGGGGGTGGGAGGGGCTGCGGCGGCGGGCGGGGCGGTGAGGAGGGTGGTCAGGGAGGCGGCCGCGAGTATGGAGGCGAGCGCACCGAGGCGACGTCCGAGTCGACGCGCGTAGACCGAGGGCGTGGAGGAGTGCTTGGAGGGCATGAGGGGCTCCTGGGTGGGGGCAGGGGTGAGGCCGGCCGGGTGAGCGGGTGAGCGGGTGAGCTGTGGGGCGTGGCCATGCTGGCCGCGCAGGGTTTCGAGGGGATGGGCGTGAGGTGACAGTTTGCAGGCATGAGCATGTCATGGCGAGGTGGGTGACAGGCCCTGGGGTGGGAGGAGTTGGGATGCGGGGTGGGCTTGGGCGGGAGTGGGGCTAATGTCCCGGCCCTGGACCCGTTGTGAGTCTGAGTTCGAGTTCCGGGCCTGGCGCGCGTTTTGGGGCCGGGTCACGTGCCGGTCCCCGTCCCCGTCCCCGTCCCCGTCCCGGTCTCGTGTCCGCTCGGGTGGCGGGGTCGGCCGTGGGGGCGGTCGCGGTAGCGGCAGCGGCAGCGGGCATGGCGACGGCGCCGCGCCCGGTCGTTCCGGGGGCGGCGCCGTGATCTGGAATCAGAGTCCGGTGGTGAAGGGGTTGTTGTGGACCGCGTTGGAGTTGTAGGTGGTCCGGTCCTTGCGCAGTTGCTCGGTGCGCTGCAGCTCGATCAGGAGTCCGTCCGCAGCCTCCGAGCGGCGGCGCCTTTCCCGGCGCATCACCTTGACGATGAGGTAGAGCGCTGCGATCCCCGTCAGAGCGACGAGGACGATCAGTTCGGTCATGACGTTTCCCCCGCGGTCACGTTGTCGGCCCGCGCATTCCGGTGATCCGGTGATCCGGTGCGCCCGGTCGACGGTACCTCCCGTTGTCAGACCTGCCTGAGAGGCTGAGGCCATGGAGACCACGTTGCAACTGACCATCGACTGCGCCGATCCGCGGGTGATGGTGACGTTCTGGGCCGAAGCGCTCGGGTACGTGCCGGAGCCGGCGCCGGACGGGCACGCGACCTGGCGCGCGTACTGGGAGGGCATGGGGGTGCCCGCGGAGGAATTGCCCGATGGGGTGGGGGACGTGCCGGAGTCGATCGTGGATCCGTCCGGGCGGGGGCCCCGGGTGTGGTTCCAGCAGGTTCCGGAGCCCAAGGCCGGCAAGAACCGGGTCCACCTGGATCTGAAGGTCAGCGGCGGGCGCGGGGTTCCGATGGAGCTGCGGACGCGACGGGTCGACGAAACGGTGGAGCGGCTCACGGAGGCGGGGGCGACCGTGCTGCGCGTGCTGGACGAGCTGGAGACGCACTACGGCGTGGTGCTGCAGGACCCTGAGGGGAACGAGTTCTGCGTCGCCTGAGCCCGAGCTGCGCGGGGGCCGCGGGCGCGGGATGGTCGGCTCGGCTCGGCTGATCGGGCGCGCCCGGTGAAGTCGGCCTGCCGGGCAGGCCAGGCCCGCCGGAGGGGTGGGGCCTGGCCGGTGGGGGCCGGCCGGGGTGGAGTGGGCCCGCCGTTACGGGGTGGGACTGCCGTGCCGGGTGGGACTGCCGTACGGGGTGGGGCCTGGCTGGGGTAGGCCCGCCGTGCAGGGTGGGACTCCCATGCGGGGTGGGGCCCGGCCGGGGCGGAGTAGGCCAGTCGTGCAGGGTGGGACTGCCGTACGGGGTGGGCCTGTCGTACGGGTGGGGCCTGGCCGGTGGGCCCGCCGTACAGGGGGGCTTGGGCGGATGGTTCGGGGATGAGAACTGGCCTTGGCCTGCCTGAGGTGGGGCGCTTCGGTCGGGTGGCGTGCGTCCGACTGTCGAGGTTCGGCCCGCCTCAAGCAGGCCCGGGTCCAGCTGCCTTGGCCTGCCATTCGGGATGGGCCTGCCGGGCCGGCGTGGTGTGCCGGGTGGGGGGCTGGCACTGTCTGGGTGGGGCGGTCGGACCACTCGGTGTGCGTCCGGCTGCGGAGGTCTAGCTCGCCTGGGTCGGGCGGGGCGGGGCTAACGCTTGGGCCCGGCGGCGCAGTTCTGGCCGTTTGCGGTGTGCTGCTTGGCGGGCGGGGGGTGGCCGCTTGGGTGGGACCGCCTGCCGACGCGGTGTGGCCTGCCTTGGTGGGTTGCTCGGGTCGGCGTACGCACGACCGTCGAGGTCTGGGTGAGCCGGGTCGGGCCGGGCGGGTTGGCCGCCCGCGCCTGGCCGTTCGGGGTGGGCTGCTTGGGTTTGGCGGGCTGGGGATGGCGTCGACTGGACCTGGTACCGGGTCTGCATTCCGAGGTCGGCCGTCCATCTGACCTGCTGGGTTGCCCATCCGGTTCGGGGCGCTGGCCTGGCTGCCCGGATCCGGCTGCCTGGCCAGCTTGTTCGGGAGGGCGGGCGGGGTGTGGCGGGGTGGCTGGGTCCGGCCTCGCCCGGGTCAGGCGGGGCGGGTCTGGCAGCTTGGGCCCGGCAGCCTCAGCCTTGCCGTTCGGGGGTGGCCGGCGGGGGTGGCCGGTTGGGTGTGGGAACGCCCGCCGACTCGGTGTGGCCTGCCTTGGTGGGTTGCTCGGGTCGGCTACGCACGACCGTCGAGGTCTGGGTGAGCCGGGTCGGGCGGGCGGGTTGGCCGCCCGTGCCTAGCTGTCCGGGGTGGGTTGCTCGGATCTGGCGGCCCGGCGATGGCTGCCTGGGCATGGCATTGCCGGGGATCTGGCTAGCCGGGTTGCGTTCCCGGGCCTGCCTTGCCGGGGCGAGCCGTCTGTCTGACCGCCCGGGCCGTGCCGCCGGGGGTGGGCCGCCCGGGCCGCGCCGCCCGGGATGGGCTATCGGCCTGGGTATGCGGGTCGGGCCGCCTGCGGGGGCGCCCGGGGTGGGCCGTCGGCCTGGCTGCGCCGGTCGGGCCGCCTTGAGGGCGGGTCGTCCGTCTGGCGGGTCGGGGTAGGGCGACAGGCGGGGCGTCCCGGTCAGGCCGTCTGGAGGGTGAGGGTGATGGAGCCGTCGGGGGAGGTGGCGAGGGCGACGGCGTTCAGGTCGAGGACGTGGGCGGTGGGGCCGTGGGCGGCGGCGCGGGGGCCGATGCCGATGACCCGCATGCCCGCGGCCCTGCCCGCGGCGATGCCGGCGGCCGAGTCCTCGAAGACGATGCAGTCGGCCGGGTCCATGCCGAGGGCGGCGGCGCCCATCAGGAAGCCCTCGGGGTCGGGCTTGCTGGCCTTCACGGATTCCGCGGTGATCCGGACCTCGGGCATCGGCAGGGCGGCGGCCGTCATCCGGGCCGTGGCCAAGGCCATGTCGGCGGAGGTGACCAGGGCGTGCGGGAGCGCGCTGAGTGCGGCCATGAACGCGGGAGCGCCGGCGATCGGGACGACGCCCTCGATGTCGGCGGTCTCGCGGGCGAGCATCACCGCGTTCTCGGCGAGGTTCTCCTCCATCGGGCGGTCCGGGAGGAGGATCGCCATCGTGGCGTAGCCCTGGCGGCCGTGGACCACCTTGAGGGTTTCCTCGGGATTCAGGCCGTGGGCGACGGCCCAGTCGTACCAGCAGCGCTCGACCACCGCGTCCGAGTTGACGATGGTGCCGTCCATGTCCAGGAGCAGGGCCTTGGCGGTCAGGACGGCGGGGGCGGTGGTGGTGCTGGCCGGCATCGGAGGGGCTCCAGACGGGACGGGAAAGAGAACAAGTGGTTCCGTCCACCGGTCAGGGAGAGAGGACGGAACCACTTTGTTCCTGAACAATACAAAACGCGGAGGGGTGCTCGCCACCGGATCCGGTGTGTTCTATCCCTCCAAGGCGCGGCGGGTCGCCGGACCGTAGACGCCCCACGGGTCCTCGTCGATGCCGTTGTACGCCTGGAAGGTCGAGACCGCCGATTCCGTACGGGCGCCGTACCGGCCGTCGTACCTGCCGTGGTAGATGCCCTGCGCTGCCAGCAGGCGTTGGAGCTTCTCCACCTCGGGGCCCGAGTCCCCGTACCGGAGGGTCGGCTTCGCGGGGGGCCGCGGGGTCGGCGAGGAGGAGCGGCTCGGGGTGGGGGACGGGGTGGCCGACGGGGTCGACGAACGGCTCGGGGTGGGAGACGGCGACGGCGAGCGGGGCGGGGAGGCGGACGGGGACGCAGACCGGGACGGGCTGGGGGTGGGGGACGGGGACGGGCCCTTGCTCTCGGCGGGCTGCGGCGGGGCGACCTGGGTGAGGCTGCTCAAGGGGGAAGAGGGCTTCGCGTCGAGGAGGGTGGTCTCCGGCGTGCCGGAGCCCGAGAAGGCCTGCAGGACGAGAACGGCCGCGCCGATCACGGTGGCGGCGGCCGCGGTGAGGGGGAGCGCGCGTATGCGGCGCCGCGGGGGCCCGGAAGGGTGCGGCCCGCCTGCCCCGCCTGCCCCGCCCGCCCCGTCCATTCCGGGTGTCCCGTACCCGTGGGCCGGGCCGGTCTGGTCCCACGCGGGGGCCTCGGGCGACCCGTACGCGCTGTGGGCCCCGGGTGCCGCGTACGGCTCGTACGCGGGGATCGGGCGCAGCTGCATCGTTTCTGCGGGCGGGGAGGCTACGGGTGTCCCGTACGCGGGCGTCTCAGCCCCGGGCGGCAGTGGCGCAGTGCGGGTGGGACTGACGGGACTGACGGGACTGATGGAGGGTGCTGGGACGTCGGCCGGGCCGGGGTATGGCTGCAGGCCGGGTATCTGGCCCGGGTGCGGAGCGGGATCGGGGGAGCCGGGCCGTGTGGTGGCGCCCGCCGTGCTGGGGGTGCCCGCCGGGTCGGTGTAGGGCGGAGGGGTGATCGCCGGGGCGGGGTACGGCGGCAGGCCGGCCGTTCGGCCCGGCTTGCTCGCAGGGTCCGGGGAGGCAGGGCCCGCAGCGGCGCCCGCCGGGTCGGCGTGGGGCCCAGCGGTGTCGGCCGGCCGAGGGGTGGCCGGGGTGCTCACCCGGTCGGGCGCCGGGGCGCTCGCCGAGCCGGGGTATGGCGGCGGGACGGGCGTCCGCCCCGGGTGTGCTGCGGGATCCGGGGAACCGGGGCGCGCTGTGGCGCCCGTCGGCTCGTCGTGCGGAGGCGGTCCGGGCCATCGGTCCGGATGTGCCACGGGATTCGGGAAGTCGGGGCGCGGTGCGGTGCCCGCCGGGTCGGTGTGTGGAGGCAGGCCGGGCCTCCGGCCCGGGTGTGCCGTAGCGCCCGACCCATCGGAAAGCGGCGGGGTGCCCGGGGTGGTGCGGGGCGTGGTGGCTGCCTGGTCGGGGTGGGGCGAGGTGGTGTTCGACCAGGCTGCGGGCGGGGGTGTGGTGGGCGGCTGGCCCGGGTGGGGCGCAGTGGGCGCCTGGTCAGGGGGCGGTGGGGTGGGGTTCGGGAGGGATACGTAGGGGCGGACGCGCAAGGGTTGGAAGCCTGGTGCGCAGTCGCAGGCCCCTCCCCTCGTGTTGCATTCCGGACATTGCTCAGTGCTCACTCGAATCCCTCCCCTGGCCGCTGCCTGCGATTATGCAGACCCCCGGTAACCCGCCCAACCCGCCCGACAGGCCATAACCGGACACACCGCTCAGGATGGAGGAGTCGACAGGCCCGAGGAGGAGCCCATGGTGCAGGACGTGACCACGGAGCCCGACCCGCGGAAGCGGACATCCGGCCCCAGCGCCGAACACGCCTCACGCGAGGTACTCGTCTCCATCGGTGCTCTGCTGCTGGGGCTGCTCATCTCCTCGCTCGACCAGACGATCGTGTCGACGGCCCTGCCGACGATCGTCAGCGATCTCGGCGGGATGTCGCACCTGTCGTGGGTGGTCACGGCCTACATGCTCGCCTCGACCGCTGCAACGCCGCTGTGGGGCAAGCTCGGGGACCAGTACGGGCGCAAGAAGCTCTTCCAGTCCGCCATCGTGATCTTCCTGATCGGATCCGCCCTGTGCGGCCTGGCGCAGAACATGCCGCAGCTCATCGGCTTCCGCGCACTGCAGGGACTGGGCGGCGGCGGGCTGATGGTGCTGTCGATGGCGATCGTCGGAGACATCGTCCCCCCGCGCGAACGCGGCAAGTACCAGGGGCTCTTCGGTGCGGTCTTCGGAGCCACCAGCGTGCTGGGTCCGCTGCTGGGCGGGCTCTTCGTGGACCACCTGTCGTGGCGCTGGGTCTTCTACATCAACCTCCCCATCGGTCTCGTCGCACTCGTCGTCATCGCCGCGAGCCTGCGCATCCCGGTACGCACCGAGAAGCACACCATCGACTACCTCGGCACCTTCCTCATCGCCTCCGTCGCGACCTGCCTGGTGCTCGTGGCCTCCCTCGGGGGCACCTGGGGTTGGAGCTCCCCGGAGATCATCGGGCTCGCGGTGCTCGGCCTCGTCCTGCTGATCGCCTTCGTCGCCGTCGAGCGGCGGGCCGCGGAGCCGGTGCTCCCGCTCAAGCTGTTCCGGATCCGCACCTTCACCCTCTGCTCGCTGATCAGTTTCATCGTCGGCTTCGCGATGTTCGGCGCGATGGTCTACCTGCCGACCTTCCTGCAGGTCGTCCAAGGCGTCTCCCCGACCATGTCGGGCGTCCACATGCTGCCGATGGTGCTCGGGCTGCTGATCACCTCCACCGTGTCCGGCCAGATCGTCAGCCGCACCGGGCGCTGGAAGGTCTTCCCGATCGCGGGCACGGCCCTGACCGCCGTCGGGCTGCTGCTCCTGCACCAGTTGGAACGCACCAGCTCCACCTGGGAGATGAGCGTCTACTTCTTCGTCTTCGGCGCCGGCCTCGGACTGGTCATGCAGGTGCTCGTCCTCGTGGTGCAGAACTCGGTCAGCTACGCCGACCTCGGTGTCGCCACCTCCGGTGCCACCTTCTTCCGCTCCATCGGCGCCTCCTTCGGTGTCGCCATCTTCGGCACGGTCTTCACCAACGGGCTCGACGACAAACTGGCCGGTGCGCTCAGGGGGGTCCCGCTCCCGCCGGGGCTGGACGTGAGCAAGCTGGAGGCAGACCCGCGCGCCGTCGGGGACCTCCCCGCCGCCCTGCAAACGCGTGTGCTCGACGCCTACTCCACCTCCATCACCGACGTCTTCCTCTACGCGGCCCCCGTCGTGCTGGTGGCCTTCGTCGTGGCCTGGTTCCTCAAGGAGGACAAGCTGCGCGCTTCGGTGACGGCGCCCGATGTCACCGAGACCCTCGCCTCCAACCCCGTCCAGCGCTCCTCCCGTGAGGAGGTGGCCCGTGCGCTGTCGGTGCTCGGGACCCTCCAGGGCCGCAAGCACGTCTACGAGAAGATCACCGCGAAGGCCGGCTATGACCTGCTGCCCGCCGCGAGCTGGATGCTGCTGCGGATCAAGAAGTACGGCACCGTCGACCCGGCGGTGCTGGCGGAGAAGAGCATCGTGCCGCTGCGGGCCATCAATGACGCGAGCCGTCAGGTCGAGGAACGCGGGCTGGCCGTCCGCGACGGGCTGTCGCTGGTCCTGACGGACAAGGGGCGCGCGAGCGCGCTGAAGCTGTCGGCCGCGCGGGAGGCCTCGCTCGCCGAACTGCTCGGCGACTGGTGGGGCCCGGACCGGCCGACCGACCTGTCCGAGCTGGTCGCGGAGATCAACTCGGAGCTCTGCGGTTCCGAAGCCGAGGAGCCGCACGAGACCTTGCCCCGCCGGGACCACGCAGCCAGGTGATCCACCCGGGCCGGCGCACCCCCGCACCCCGCATCCCCGAGCCCCGCCCGCCGAACCCCGACCGTCAGCCGCGCGCCGCTGGTCAGACCAGGCGCTTCTCGAACCAGTGCTCGGCGTAGGGACCCGAGCTGTACGCGGGTATCTCCGCGTACCCCTGGCGCGCGTACAACGCGCGGGCCTCCACCAGGTCGGACCGGGTGTCCAGCCGGACCCGCTCGGCGCCCAGCGCACGGCCCGCGTCCTCCAGGACCCGGAGCAGGGCCGCCCCGCCGCCCGTACCGCGGGCGCGCGGGTCCACGTACACCCGGGTGAGTTCGGCGGTGACGGGGTCCAGGAGACGTATCCCGCCGCAGGCCAGAGGCCGGCCGTCGAGTCTGCCGACCACGAACCGGCCCGTCGGCGCAGTGAGCTCGTCGTCCGGGAAGTCCAGGAGACCCTGGTCGATCTCGGCCTCGGTGACGGACCGTCGCCAGTACCGGCCGGCGACCTCCGCGTAGTACGCGCGGCGCAGGAGCGTGGCGTCCGGGGTCGTGAACGGCTCGGCGGCAACCTGCCAGACCCCGCCCGAGGTCGGGGTGGTGGCCGAGGTCGCCGTCGAGGCCGAGGCCGAGTCCGAGGCCGAGGCCGCGATCGGAGTGGTGGCCGAGGTCGAGGACGGGGTGGCGGTGGTCGTGGTCGTGGTGGGCGTCTCTGCGCTGGTCATGAGGTCATTGTGGAGTGGACCCCGGCCGCCCGCGTTGGAATATCCACAGGGCCGGGCCGATGATAGGAAAAAGGGCAAACCGTTCGCACGAAGGGCGTGACCGTCATGTCGGAGCATCCTGACTGTGCCCTGATCCGCCGCGGCTACGAGGCTTTCGGCCAGGGCGACATGGAGAAGCTGAGCACGATGATGACGGCCGACGTCATCCAGCACATGCCCGGGAGCGGCCCCCTCTCAGGGCACCACAAGGGGCGGGAAGCCGTCTTCGACCTCTATCGCCGGCTCGGTGAGGAGACGAAGGGCACGTTCAAGGTGCATCTGGACAAGCTGCTCGCCGACGGCCGCGGCCACGTCATGAGTTTCCACACGACGCGCGCCGACCGCGGCGACCGCGGGATCGAGATCCACGAAGGGATCTTCTTCACGATCGTCGCCGGAAAGATCAGCGACCTCGACGTCTGCACCGAGGACATCGAGGAGAGCGACTCCTTCTGGGCCTGACAGAGCCCGAGGGAGCCCGAGGGAGCCCGAGGGAGCCCGAGAGCCTGACAAAGCCCGAGGGGCCCGAGCACACGAAGAGGGCCCGGCGCCGCGGCTCCGGGCCCTCCCGACACTCAGCCCTGCTTCGGCGCCGCCTGCTGCACGACCTCGAACGACCACACCGACGACCCGGTCGCGGCGGGCTTCGGCCGCTCCCCGCCGCCTTCGCCGCCCGCGCCGCCCGCAGCGCCGCCACCCTGGTGGGCCGCCTTCATGGGCCCGTCCATCCACGCCTGGAAGTCCTCCTCGGAACGCCACCGCGTGTACACGAGATACTGGTCCGTGCCCTCGACGGGCCGCAGCAGTTCGAACCATTCGAAGCCGTCCGAGCTCTCCACGGAGCCCGCACGGGAGGCGAACCGCTGCTCCAGAACCGCCCGCTGTTCGTCCGGGACGGTGAGGGCGTTGATCTTCACGATGCTCATGCCCGCCATCCTAGGTATCGCGCGGGGGATATCGTCGTCCGGGTAAATGAAGCACGCGGTAGGAAACGCGGTACGAAACGCGGCAGCCAGGCGAAGTCAGGGTTGCGGTCAACAGGGCGGGAGGCCGGCGAGGCGTGGCTAACGCGGCGGAGCACAGTGGTGCGAACGGACATGCCGGGGTCATAGGCGGTAGCGGCGACGGCAGGCTCGGGGCGGCGCGCCTCATGCTGTGGGCACTGGCCATGCTGCTCGCCGTCAGGCAGGCCGCGGTCGTGCTGCGCGTGCCACCGGGCGAGTGGCTCAGCGGCTTCCACCTGCCGGGCAGCCTGCCGGGCTCGCTCTACACGAGCGGCCAGTTCACCGGGACGCCCTTCGCGGGGCTGGTCCTCAAGCCGCTCCTCGGCCTTGCCGCGCCCTCCTTGGAGGTGGCCTGGACCTGCATGACGCTCCTGCTCGTGGCCGCCATCGGGCTGGTCGCCGCGCGCGCCCTGCCCGATCCCGTGCCGCGGCGCACGGCGCTGCTCGCAGCGCCCGTGCTGGTCGCGCTGATGATGGTCTCGCTGCCCGTCCGTGAGGCCGCACTGCCCGGGCAGACGGCCGTCCTGCCGGTGCTGCTGGTGCTCCTCGCCGTGTTCCGGGTCCCGAGCGAGCGCTCCTCCGGGTTCCTGATCGGCCTGGCCGCAGCCCTGCAGCCCGCGCTGCTGCTCTTCGCGCCACTGCTGTGGCTGTCCGGACGCAGGACCACCGCACGCTCCGCCGCCGTGACCTTCGGCGGCGCCACCGCCCTGTCCTGGGCGGCCTTGCCCAGCGACTCGTGGACGTACTGGGTCCAGCACCTGGCCGGCACCGGCCTCGGCGGCGCACCCGGCAGCGTCGCCAACCAGTCCGTGCACGGCGCCCTGCTGCGCCTGGGCCTCTCCGGCCCCGGTGAGATCCTGCTCTACGCCGCCCTCGCGGCCCCGATCGTCTGGATCGGGCTGCGCCGCGCCGCCCGCTACGCCCGTGACGGCCAGCTGCTGCTCGCCGTCGCGATCACCGGCTGCGTGGCCGTCGCCGTGTCCCCGACCGGCTGGCGCCACCACATGCTGTGGGTGCTGCTCGCGGTCGCCGGCAAGGTCGGCAAGCGGGCCGCCGACCGGCCGGTGTGGCCGGTGGCGGTGATCCTCGCCATGACCCTGCCGAGCGACGTGCTGCTGCCCAACCTGGTCGCGCTGGCCCCCGTACGGGACAACGTGCTGCTGCTCGCGGCCCTCGCGGCGGCCTGCGCCGTGCCGTTCCTGCCGCGCTCCTCCCCGCACTGGCGCGAGCCGGTCCCCACCGCCTACGGGCGGCCCGCGTCCGCGCGGTGGGCGCGGGTGCCGTTGCTGCCGTTCTGGCGGCGCGTGCTGTCGCGTCCGAACCTGCTGCTGGAACTGCTCCTGATTCGGGTCGGGTACTCGCTCTACTCGCACATCCGGGCCGCCGCCCCCACCAGCCGCACCCTCGCCGAGGGCAACGGCAGCCAGATCCACGGGATCGAGAAGGCGCTCGGCATCGACATCGAGCTCGCCGTGAACCACGCGGTGGTGAACACGCCCTGGCTGGAGGCGTTCTTCAACTTCTACTACACCTCCTTCCACTTCGTGGTCCCGCTGGCGATCCTCGCCGTCCTGTACTGGCGCCGGCCCCGGGACTACCGCTGGGCGCGGGCCTCCCTCGGGCTGGCCACCGTGCTGGCGCTCATAGGTTTCTGGCTGTATCCGCTGGCGCCGCCGCGGCTGATGCCGGGCATGGGCTACGTCGACACCGTGCACGGGGTGCAGGACCTGGCGAACCCGAGCTACGGGGCCATGACCGCGATCTCCAACCAGTACGCGGCGATGCCCTCGCTGCACTTCGGCTGGTCGTTGTGGTGCGGGATCGTGATCGTCATGATCGCGCCGCGGGGCTGGCAGAAGCTGCTGGGTGCGCTGCACCCGACGATCACGGTGTGCGCGATCGTCGCGACCGCCAACCACTGGGTGCTCGACGCCGTCGGCGGCGCCCTCGTCGTCGGGGCCGGGTTCGGGCTCGTCTACGTGCTCTCGGGTCCCCGGGGCGACGCCGTGCCGGCCGGGGCGGCCGTGCCTCGGCCGAGGCGGCCCGAGCGGGTCGGAGCGGGGTCCGGGGAGCGGACGCGGGCCTAGGCCGACGGCGACAGCTGCGCGAAGGGGTGCCGGGGCGGTGGTGTCGTTCATCGCGGGCGCGTTCGGCGCGTACTTCCT
>NZ_JBEXPT010000012.1:0-77912 GCF_040612195.1 Streptomyces sp. NPDC006450
CGGGGCCTGTGAGGGCGTTCTGGGTCGGTCTGCGTGGATCTACGCCCGTCGGGCGCTCGTCAGACGGGCGCCAGGCGCCCGCCGGACGAGCGTCAGACGAGGTCGCCGCCCGGGAGCTCGACCTTGGCGCCCAGTTCCACGAGCTTCTCCATGAAGTTCTCATAGCCCCGGTTGATCAGGTCGATGCCGTGCACCCGCGAGGTGCCCTCGGCGGCGAGCGCCGCGATCAGGTACGAGAATCCGCCGCGCAGGTCGGGGATGACCAGGTCGGCGCCCTGGAGCTTGGTGGGCCCCGAGACGACGGCCGAGTGCAGGAAGTTGCGCTGGCCGAAACGGCAGGCGCTGCCGCCCAGGCACTCCCGGTAGAGCTGGATGTGCGCGCCCATCTGGTTGAGCGCGGAGGTGAATCCCAGGCGGGACTCGTAGACCGTCTCGTGGACGATCGACAGGCCGGTGGCCTGGGTCAGCGCCACGACCAGCGGCTGCTGCCAGTCGGTCTGGAAGCCGGGGTGGACGTCGGTCTCCAGCGCGATGGCGTTGAGCGGGCCGCCCGGGTGCCAGAAGCGGATGCCGTCGTCGTCGATCTCGAACGCCCCGCCGACCCGGCGGAAGGTGTTCAGGAACGTCATCATCGAACGCTGCTGCGCGCCGCGCACGTAGATGTTGCCGCCGGTCGCGAGGGCCGCGGACGCCCAGGAGGCGGCTTCGAGCCGGTCCGGGAGCGCCTTGTGGTTGTAGCCGCCGAGGCGGTCCACACCGGTGATCCGGATGGTCCGGTCGGTGTCCATGGAGATGATCGCGCCCATTTTCTGCAGGACGCAGATGAGGTCTTCGATCTCCGGTTCGACGGCGGCGTTGCTGAGCTCGGTGACGCCCTCGGCCAGGACGGCCGTCAGCAGCACCTGCTCGGTCGAGCCGACCGACGGGTAGGGCAGGCGGATCTTGCAGCCGCGCAGTCGCTGCGGGGCCTCCAGGTACTGACCGCCCTCGCGCTTCTCGATGGTCGCGCCGAACTGGCGGAGCACCTCGAAGTGGAAGTCGATCGGCCGGCCGCCGATGTCGCAGCCGCCCAGGCCCGGGATGAAGGCGTGGCCGAGGCGGTGCAGCAGCGGGCCGCAGAACAGGATCGGGATCCGCGAGGAGCCCGCGTGCGCGTCGATGTCGGCGACGTTCGCGCTCTCGACGTGCGAGGGGTCGAGCACCAGCTCGCCCGGTTCGTCTCCGGGGCGGACGGTCACCCCGTGCAGCTGGAGCAGCCCGCGCACGACCCGGACGTCCCGGATGTCGGGAACGTTGCGCAGCCGGCTCGGCTCACTGCCGAGCAGGGCCGCGACCATCGCCTTGGGTACGAGGTTCTTCGCGCCGCGGACACGGATCTCGCCCTCGAGCGGAGTTCCGCCGTGGACAAGCAGTACATCGTCACTGATGCCGGTCATGAATCTCGCGTTCCGGAGAGGGGTGGGCAGGGGGCCAGTGAAAAGGGTAAGGGGCATGACCCCCCTGTTCGTAAGGCTGACGGGGCCGTAGGACTGTCATGAATTCGGCACAACACCCTGGGTGCCCGCCAGGTGGCGGAGCGTCTCCTTCCGCACCGGGTCCGGCCGGCGGCCCGCGCGCGCCCCGTACTGCCGCGGTGCGCCCTGAGCTGCGTACGGTCCGGATGCGCCGTCCACTCCCCCTCGCGGGCCAATGTGCGAGATCATGTCGCCATGACCGAGGTGTCCTCCCTCACAGGGCGGCTGCTCGTGGCCACCCCCGCCCTCGCGGACCCGAATTTCGACCGCGCGGTGGTGCTGCTGCTCGACCACGACGAGCAGGGCTCGCTCGGCGTCGTCCTCAACCGCCCCACGCCGGTGGGCGTCGGTGACGTCCTGCTGTCCTGGGCTCCGCTGGCCAAGGATCCCGGAGTGGTCTTCCAGGGCGGCCCGGTGGCGCTGGACTCCGCGCTGGGCCTGGCGGTCGTCCCGGGCGAGGAGGGGCCGCTCGGCTGGCGCCGGGTGCACGGGGCGATCGGCCTGGTGGACCTGGAGGCCCCGCCCGAACTCCTCGCGGCGGCCCTGGGCGGCCTGCGCATCTTCGCCGGGTACTCGGGCTGGGGCCCGGGACAGCTGGAGGAGGAACTGGGTGTGGGCGCCTGGTACGTGGTCGACTCCGAGCCGGGCGACGTCTCCTTCCCGGACCCCGAGCGGCTGTGGCGCGCCGTGCTGCGGCGCCAGCGCAGCGAGCTGGCCATGGTGGCCACGTACGCGGACGACCCGTCGATGAACTGAGCCCGTGGCCGGGGCGCCGCCGCGGATCCCTCGCGCGCGAGGGACTCGGTACCCTGGCGTCATGAGCACTCTTGAGCCCGATCGCGGGACTGGTACGGGGACCCTCGTAGAGCCGACGCCGCAGGTGTCCCACGGCGACGGCGACCACGAGCGCTTCGCCCACTACGTCCAGAAGGACAAGATCATGGAGAGCGCACTCGGGGGCACCCCCGTCGTCGCGCTCTGCGGCAAGGTCTGGGTTCCGGGCCGCGACCCGAAGAAGTACCCGGTCTGCCCCATGTGCAAGGAGATCTACGAGTCCATGGGCCCCGGCGGGGACAAGGACAAGGGCGGCAAGGACGGGAAGTAGTCCTCCGGCCCCCTGGAAGCGGGACGAAGGCCCTCGGTGCGCACAGGTGCGCCCGGGGGCCTTTGCCGTGCCCCGGGGGCGGGTTAGGGTCGCCGCGTCAGCGCCCTGTGAAACGTACGTTGCACATGCTGCAACGGTGGAGGAGTCGAGGCCATGCCCGAGTTGATCCCGCAGCCGCAGTACGCCCGCTTCCGGCCCGACGGGGCCGTGCTCGAACTCAGGTCGCCGCTGATGCACGCCGGGCCCGGCGCCGGGGGAACGGCCCGCTGGCTGCGCCGCGAACTCGGCGCGGCCACCGGCTGGGTGCTGCCCGCCCCGGCCCCCGGCGAGACGTACGACGTGCACCAGGTGATCCGGCTCGTGGTGCGCCCGGAGCTGGCGCGGGAGAGCGGCCCCGAGTCGTACGGGATCCACATCGCGCCCGGCGCCGTGCTCCTGGAGGGCGCCGACGAGGCGGGCCTGTTCTACGCCGCCCAGACGCTGCGTCAGCTCCTCGGGGCCGACGCGTACCGGCGGGCGCCGCTGCCGGGGGCGGTGTGGCGGCTGCCGTGCGGGGACGTCGCCGACGGCCCCCGCTTCGGCTGGCGCGGCCTGATGCTCGACGTGGCCCGGCACTTCATGCCCAAGGACGGGGTACTGCGGTACATCGACCTGCTCGCCGCCCACAAGCTCAACGTGCTGCACCTGCACCTGACGGACGACCAGGGCTGGCGCGTGCAGATCGAGCGCTACCCGAAGCTCACCGAGGTCGGCGCGTGGCGTGGCCGCAGCCGGTGGGGCCACCGGGCCTCGCCGCTGTGGAACGAGACCCCGCACGGCGGCTTCTACACCCGGGACGACATCCGCGAGATCGTCGCGTACGCCGCCGAGCGGCACGTGCGGGTGGTGCCGGAGATCGACGTGCCGGGGCACTCGCAGGCCGCGATCGCCGCCTACCCGGAGCTCGGGAACACCGACGTGGTGGACACGTCCGCGCTCGGGGTGTGGGACGACTGGGGCATCAACGAGAACGTGCTCGCGCCCACCGAGGCCGTCCTGCGGTTCTACGAGGGGGTCTTCGAGGAGCTGCTGGAGCTGTTCCCGGCCGAGGTCTCGCCCTTCGTGCACATCGGCGGCGACGAGTGCCCCAAGGCGCAGTGGAAGGCCTCCGCGGTCGCGCAGGAGCGGATCCGCGAGCTGGAGGTCGACGGCGAGGACGGTCTGCAGTCCTGGTTCATCCGGCACTTCGACGGCTGGCTCGCCGAGCGCGGCCGCCGGCTCATCGGCTGGGACGAGATCCTGGAAGGAGGACTGGCCCCGGGAGCGGCCGTGTCCTCCTGGCGCGGCTACGCGGGCGGCATCGCCGCCGCCGAGGCCGGCCACGACGTGGTGATGTGCCCTGAGCAGCAGGTGTACCTGGACCACCGTCAGGCGGGCGGCGAGGACGAGCCGATGCCCATCGGGTACGTACGGACATTGGAGGATGTGTACCGGTTCGAGCCGGTACCGCCGAAGTTGTCCGAAGAGGCCGCCGCCCACGTGCTGGGAGCGCAGGCCAACGCGTGGACCGAGGTGATGGAGGACCAGAGCCGCGTCGACTACCAGGTGTTCCCGCGCCTCGCGGCCTTCGCCGAGGTGGTGTGGTCCCGGCTGCCCCGGCCGGAGGACCGGGACTACGCGGACTTCGAGGCGCGGATGACGGCCCACTACCGGCGCCTGGACGCCCTCGGGGTCGACTACCGGCCGCCGGGCGGCCCGTTGCCGTGGCAGCGCAGGCCCGGAGTGCTCGGACGCCCGATCGAGGGAGCGCCCCCGAACGTGTGACGAGCCCCCCGCGGGGATGAGCCGCGGGGGCGCGGGATCGAGGTCGGGGCGAGGCCGGGGCGGGCCCGGGGCAGGGCCGGGGTGAGGCCGGGGCGATGTCGTACCGGGGCCGGAGCGGGGCCCGATCACGGTCGGATCGCAGCCGGGTCACGGTGGGGTCGCGCGGCTGGTGCGGGGGCCGTGCGGGCGCCGTACGGAGGGCTGCACCCGGGGCTGCGCGGGCGGTGTCGCCGGTGGTGCGCGGGCGGCGGACCCTCGCGTCCGGTGCTCCGGAAGATGTGCCAGAGTTGCCACCTCCCGGCGGTGAGCACGTACCGTACGGCGGACAGGCGTGAGCGCCGGGACCGGGACATCGGGAAGGGGCAGCTGGGTTGACCACGCACGCACCGCACGCACCGCAGGCACGGGACTCGTCCCAGGGGCCCCGCAGCGACCCGCGGGCGGGGAACGCGGCGCAGTCCGTGACGCTGCCGGCCTCGCTCGACGAGGCCGTGGCGGCGCTCGCGGCCATGCCCGCCGCCGTCCCCGTGGCGGGCGGCACCGACCTCATGGCCGCCGTCAACGCGGGACTCCTTCGCCCCTCCGCCCTGGTCGGCCTCGGCCGGATCAACGAGATCCGCGGCTGGCAGTACCAGGACGGCCACGCCCTGCTCGGCGCCGGCCTGACGCACGCGCGCATGGGCCGGCCGGACTTCGCCGCCCTGATCCCGGCCCTGGCCGCCGCCGCGCGCGCCGCGGGCCCGCCGCAGATCCGCAACGCCGGCACGCTCGGCGGCAACATCGCCACGGCCGCGCCGACGGGTGACGCGCTGCCCGTGCTGGCCGCTCTGGAGGCCGTGCTCGTCATCGTCGGGCCCGGCGGATCGCGGCGCGAGATCCCGGTCTCCCACCTGCTGGCCGGCCGGGAGATGCTCCGCCCCGGAGAGCTGATCGGCTTCGTGCGGGTGCCGTTGCTGCACGCGCCGCAGGTGTTCCTCAAGGCCACGGGCCGTACGGGACCGGGGCGCGCGGTGGCGTCCGTGGGGCTCGTACTGGACCCCGCGCGCCGGGGTGTGCGCTGCGCGATCGGCGCGGTCGCCCCGATGCCGCTGCGGCCGCTGGAAGCCGAGCAGTGGGTTGCATCGTTGATCGACTGGGACGGGGAGCGCAGTCTGGCCCCCGAGGCGCTCGAAGCCTTCGGCGAGTACGTCGCGGCGGCGTGCGTGCCCGACCAGGGGGAGCCGGTGGCTCCCGCAGTACTGCATTTGCGGCGGACGGTGGCCGTGCTGGCACGGAGGGCCCTGGGGAGGGCGCTGAGCTCATGAGTGAGAACGAGAACACGGGTCCCGCCTGGGGCTGGGAGCCGGTGCCGCACGGCGGCGAGTACGACTCCGACGCGACGGCCTTCGTGAAGCTGCCGCAGGACATGCTGGACGCGCTCGGCACCGGGGAGCCCCTCGCGGCCCCCGGGCACGGCTACGTGCCGCCGCCGATGATCGTGCCGCTGGGCACGGGCAGTACGGATCCGGCGGCCACGGGCACGTGGACGATCCCGGTGCAGTGGCCGGAGGCGGGTGCGACGGCGCCGGCCGACACGGGTGCGGGCGCGGGTGCTTCGGGGGCCGCGGGGCGGGCTCCGATCCCGGCGTCGGTGCCGATTCCGGCGTCGGTGGCCGCGGCGTTCGCGGATCCGGCGGCGGAGCCGGTGGCCGAGCCCGGCGCGGAGAACTTCGGGGAGCCCTTCGGCGAGTCCTTCGGCGAGCCGTTCGGCGAGCCCTTCGAGGCGAGCCGGGGCGCCGCGCACCAGCCGGGGGCCACTGGCGAGTGGCGGTTCCCGGAGGCGGCGGCGAGCGACGTGTGGACCCCGGGAGGCGCGGGCGACACGGGCAGCTTCGGGCAGCTCGCGGCCTCGGCCGACTGGAGCCAGGCCCCCGCGACGCTGCCGGGCGGGGCCGCGGCCCCGTGGGCGGCCCATCCGGACTTCGAGGGTGCGCGCGGATACGTGGCGCAGCAGCCGGACGGCGACGGGCCGGTTTCCGGGGGGCCGGGTTCGGACGGGCCGGGCTCCGACCCGCTGCGTTCCGACCCGCTGGGCTCCGATCCGCTGGCTTCCGATCCGCTGGGCTCCGGGGTGTTCCCCGGGGTGTCCGCGCCGGCCGGCGGACTCTTCGGCTCGGCCCCGGGGCGCGGGCCGCGCGTGCTGGGCGGCCCGGGGGTCGGCACCCCGCTGGACGGGGAGCCGGGCTACCCGGCCCCGCACGACATCGAAGCCGCCCACGGCCCGGCGCAGGTCCCGGACTCGGGGGAGCGCCAGCACCCGGGGACCGAGGGCGAAGCCCGGGGTACGGGCGAAGCCCGGGGTACTGACGAAGCCGTGAGCGGAGCCGGGGACCAGGACCTCGACGGGGCCGGGGACGAGGCCGGAGCCGGGGCCGTGGGGGCGGAGCAGGGTGGCGGCGGAGTCGTGCCGGCCGCCGGCGGAGCCGGGGCCGCGCCCGCGCCGGGTACGGACGACGCCGACCTGGCTGTCGGGACGGCTTCGGCGGAGACGGCCGAAGGGGCTCCGGGCGAGGGGGCGACGTACGAGGAAGAGGCCGCCGACGGAGCGGACGCCGCGGCCGTCGCCCAGCAGGAGCACCCGTCGGCCTCCTACGTCCTGCGCGTCAACGGGGCAGACCGCCCCGTCACCGGTGCGTGGATCGGCGAGTCCCTCCTCTACGTGCTGCGCGAGCGCCTCGGCCTCGCCGGCGCCAAGGACGGCTGCTCGCAGGGTGAATGCGGCGCCTGCGCCGTGCAGGTCGACGGCCGGCTCGTCGCCTCCTGCCTCGTCCCGGCGGCCACCGCGGCGGGCAGCGAGGTCCGGACCGTGGAAGGTCTCGCGACCGACGGGGAACTGTCGGACGTACAAGAGGCGTTGTGCAGGTCGGGTGCGGTGCAGTGCGGGTTCTGCGTCCCCGGCATGGCCATGACCATCCACGATCTGCTGGAAGGCAACCACGCCCCCAGCGAGCTGGAGACACGCCAGGCCCTGTGCGGCAACCTCTGCCGCTGCTCCGGCTACTCGGGCGTCATCGAGGCCGTGCGCGAGGTCGTCGCCGAGCGCGGATCGGCGGCGGAAGCTGCCGCCGCGGCCTCCGCCGAGGCCCGGATCCCGCACCAGGCCCCGCCGGGCGAGGGCGGCTTCCACGGGATGCAGGACAACCAGGGCAGCCAGGGGAACCACGGGATGCAGGACAACCAGGGCAACCACGGGAACCACGGGATGCAGGGCAACCACGAGGGAGGCACGGCGTGAGCGCCCACGACGCTGCGACGGTCCCGGTAGCGGTCACGACACCGATGACCGAAGGCGCGGAACCGTCGGAGTCGGCGGTCCCGCGCGGCATCGGCGCGTCCGTCCCGGCCACCGACACCCGGGCCAAGACCGAGGGCACCTTCCCCTACGCCGCCGACCTGTGGGCCGAGGGCCTCCTCTGGGCCGCCGTGCTGCGCTCCCCGCACGCCCACGCCCGCATCCTCTCCATCGACACCTCCGCCGCCGCCGAAATGCCCGGCGTGCGGGCCGTCGTCACGCACGCCGATGTCCCCGGCGCCACCACGCACGGCCGCCGCATCGCCGACCGGCCCGTCTTCGCGCACGACGTGGTCCGCCACCACGGCGAGCCCATCGCCGCCGTCGCCGCCGACCACCCCGACACCGCACGCCTCGCGGCCGCCGCGATCGCCGTCGAGTACGAGCTCCTCGACCCGGTCACCGACCCCGAGCAGGCCTTCGGCGCCCCCGACCTGCACCCCGACGGCAACCTGATCCGGCACATCCCGCTGCGCTACGGCGATCCCGAAGCCACCGGCGAGGTCGTCGTCGAGGGCCTCTACCGCATCGGCCGCCAGGACCCCGCACCCATCGGCGCCGAGGCCGGCCTGGCCGTGCCGCGGCCCGACGGCGGCGTGGAGATCTACACCGCCTCCACCGACCCGCACACCGACCGCGACCTGGCCGCCGCCTGCTTCGGCCTCGAACCGGACCGCGTACGGGTCGTGGTCACCGGGGTCCCGGGCGCGACGGCCGACCGCGAGGACGCCGCCTTCCAGCTCCCGCTGGGCCTGCTCGCCCTGCGCACCGGCTGCCCGGTGAAGCTGGCCGCCACCCGCGAGGAGTCCTTCCTCGGCCACCCCCACCGCCACCCGACGCTGCTGCGCTACCGCCACCACGCGGACGCGGACGGCCGGCTGGTCAAGGTCGAGGCCCAGATCCTGATGGACGCGGGCGCCTACGCCGACGCCTCCTCGGAATCCCTGGCCGCGGCGGTGGCCTTCGCGTGCGGCCCGTACGTCGTCCCGCACGCCTTCGTCGAAGGCTGGGCGGTGCGCACCAACAACCCGCCCTCCGGACACGTGCGCGGCGAAGGCGCCATGCAGGTCTGCGCGGCCTACGAGGGCCAGATGGACAAGCTGGCGGCCGCCCTCGGCATCGACGGCGCCGAACTTCGCCTGCGCAATGTCCTGGCCACCGGCGACCTGCTCCCGACCGGCCAGACGGTCACCTGCCCCGCCCCCGTGGCGGAACTCCTGCGCGCGGTCCGCGACCACGAGCTGCCCGCCCTCCCCAAGGACACCCCGGAGGAGGAGTGGCTGCTCCCGGGAGGCCTGGAGGGCGCGGGCGAGCCGGGCGCGGTGCGGCGCGGCGTCGGGTACGGGGTCGGCATGGTCCACATGCTCGGAGCGGAGGGCACCGACGAGGTGTCCACGGCCACGGTGAAGATCGTCGGCGGCGCGGCGACGGTCATCTGCGCCGCCGTCGACACCGGCCAGGGCTTCTCCACGCTCGCCCGCCAGATCGTCCAGGAGACCCTCGGCGTGGACGAGGTCGTCACGGCCCCGGTCGACACCGACCAGCCGCCGGCGGGCCCCTCCGCCCACGGCCGCCACACCTGGGTTTCGGGCGGCGCGGTCGAGCGGGCCGCGAAGATGGTCCGTACCCAACTCCTGCAGCCGATGGCCCACAAGCTGGGCATGTCCACCGAACTCCTCCAGATCGCCGATGGCCGGATCACGTCGTACGACGGCGCCTTCTCCACGACCGTCGCGGAGGCGATGGAGGGCAAGGAACTCTGGGCGACGGCCCAGTGCCGCCCGCACCCGACGGAGCCGCTGGACGGGGACGGCCAGGGCGACGCCTTCGTCGGCCTCGCCTTCTGCGCGATCCGCGCGGTCGTCGACGTGGACATCGAGCTCGGCTCGGTGCGCGTCGTGGAGCTCGCGGTCGCCCAGGACGTCGGCCGGGTCCTCAACCCCCGCCAGCTGGCGGCCCGCATCGAAGCGGGCGTCATCCAGGGCGTGGGCGCGGCCCTGACGGAGAACCTCCGCACGGCCTCCGGCCTGATCCGCCACCCGGATCTGACGGGCTACGCCCTTCCCACCTCGTTGGACGCCCCGACGGTCCGCATCGTCAAACTCGTCGAGGAACGCGACGTGGTGGCCCCCTTCGGCGCCAAGCCGGCGAGCGCCGTCCCGGTGGTCACGGCCCCGGCGGCGGTGGCCTCGGCGGTCCGCGCGGCCACGGGCCGGCCGGTCAACAGGCTCCCGATCCGGCCATCCGCGGCGGTGGCGGCGCCCAACTCATAACCTTGTGACCCCGATTGCACCTGCAACCCGGAACTTGGGCCTGTCGGTGTCTGTCGATAGAGTACCTATGGACACTGGCGACGTGCGTGTGCGAATGCACGCGAAGCGGGTGTGAACGGGGACGACGGGGAGTCGGGGAGGCCAATCGTGGCAGTGGACTATGGGCCGGGCGTGTTCGGGCTGGACTTCGGCGTGGGCGTAGCCTCGCCGGCGGCTCTGGGCGCGCTCCAGGTCGAGTACGAATCGCTGACGGACTACAAGAAGCGGGTCGACGGTCTGCTGGAGAAGCTGGACGGCTCCCCGGCGAGCGACAAGAAACTGGCGGACGGCACCCTCCCGGAGAACTCCCTCGGCGAGGGTTTCGCGGAGGCCAAGCGGCTGTTCACGGCTTACACGAACGTGCACACGCAGCTGCTTGCGCTGTCGAAGGGGCTGGCTGACCAGATCGAGGGGCTCAGCATCGCGATCCAGACGAGCGGTCGCGGTTTCGAGGGCGTGGACGAGGAAACGAAGCGTCGGATGCTGGCGATCAGCAAGCAGGCCGACGCCAACTACGTCCCGGAACGGGACCCGTTGGCGCCGCCGCCCCCGCACAGTTCGGCTTCGCAGTCATCCGGTTCCGGAACGTCGCAGGTGGAGGGTCTCTGATGGCGACGAACTTCGAGAACCACACGCACCAGCAGCTGCTGGCCATGCTGGCCTCGGCCAATGCGGAGACGCTCAAGGCGCGCGGCGCTCAGCTGACGGACGCCGCGGCGACCATCAAGGAGATTGGCGAAAGCCTCAAGGACCACCGGGTGACCGGCTGGGAAGGCGAATCGGCCGTCGCCTTCCAGGACTGGGTCAGCCGCACGGGCAACGCGACGCTGCGGCTGAGCGAGTACAGCGCCGAGGGCGGCAAGCAGCTGACGCAGGCCAGTCAGGTCGTCATCGAGGTCAAGGCCAACATGCCGAAGTACGACAGCGGGGCCGCGGCCAACCTGGAGGCGTCCCGCGAGTACCGCAACGACCCCGACGCGCAGCAGATCGGCCAGCAGGCGCACTCAAAGCTGAGCGGCGACCGGCAGCAGGCGATCCAGCAGATGACGAAGCTGGCACAGGGGTACGAGGCTTCGGCTACTGGGATGGAGATGGCGGAGATTCCCACGTTTCCGCCGCCACCGGCAACGTTTGTTCCGGAAGTGAAGGACGGAGGGCAGGAACTGGAGCGCTCTGGCGGGACTCCTCAGGGGGCAACCGGTGGGGCTGGCCAGGGTGCAGTTGGAGGGGCTTCGCCGGGGGCAATTGGGGCAGGCGGCTCGTCGTATGCCCCGACACCCTCGGGTCCTGGAGGTGCGGCGCCTGGCCCCGGTTCTGCGCCCGGCCCGCAGCCGTCGCCGGGACCCATTCCTGCGCCCCCGGACCGCAACATTGGCACCGGTCTCGACACCGTCGGCCCGACGCCGAGTACGACCCTTCCCCCGGCCCCGGCAGTACCCGGGGGCCCGGGTCAGGTCGGTCCGGGCGGAGGCGGTCTGGGTGTCACCCCCGGTGGGTTCGTCCCGCCCCTGACGCTGCCGCCGGGCGGTGGAATGCAAAAGCCGATCGGCGGTGTCGGCCCAGGCGGCTTCGGTCCCGGCGGGACCATTCCCGGCGCGGGCGGGGTTGGTGGGAAGGGGGGCGGACTAGGCGGTGTTGCCGGGTTGCCCCCGCGCGACAGTGGGATCTCGGGGGGCCGACCGGTGACACCCAGTGGGCCGGGCGCGAGCATTCCCCGTGGCACGGTCATTGGTGGTGAGGGCGCGCAGACGGCCGGGCGCGGCATGGGCATGGGCGGCGGCATGGGTATGGGTGGTGGCGGAGCGAATGGCGCTCTTGGCAACCCGATGGCCGGTCGTCGTCTTGCCATCGAACCGGGCGGCGTCGTCGATGGGCACCAGCCGGGTGCAGGTGGTCGCTCTATCGCTGGTGGGCAGCCGTTTACCCAGGGTGGTTCCGGCCTGGTTCGCGGTGGAGCGGGCTCTGCTCCGATGGGTGGACCAATGGGCCACGGGGGCGCTGGCGCACATGCTCCAGGTCGACGGAGTGACGGCCCGCAGGGTGAGCGCCCGGACTATCTGGCTGAGGACGAAGAGACGTGGCAGGGCGATGGTCGTGTCGTTCCGCCGGTGATCGACTGAGTGGAGCGGACGTTGCAGGGGATGCGCATGCGTAGGGTGACGGCGGCCTTGGCCGGTTTCTTGCTGGCCGGGATTTCCGCGACCCCGGCCCATGCAGAGACCATTCGGTCCCAGCAGTGGCATCTCACCTCGATGAAGGCCGACGAGATCTGGAAGACCGCCACAGGCAGGGGCATCACCGTCGCTGTAATCGACACGGGTGTCGGCCGTATCCCTGAGCTGGAAGGGCAGGTTCTCCCCGGAAAGGACTTCGCCACGTCAAACAAGGGCGACGAACGCACGGACTATGAGAAGCATGGAACCACCATGGCTGCGTTGATCGCAGCAACGGGCAAACACCCCAGTGGTGATGGGTCGTTCGGGCTTGCGCCAGGAGCCAAGATTCTTCCGATCCGCGTGCCACACGAGTCCCGCGAGACCGCTCCGTCTTGGACCGAGGCGATCCGCTTTGCGGCGGACTCAGATGCCAAGATCATCAATATCTCGCTGGGGCTTCCCAAGGATGACCCCGAGCGGCTCGGTGCCGTTAACTATGCCTTGTCTAAAGGTAAGTTGATCTTTGCTTCCGTAGGCAATGAGGGCGATGCGGGCAATAGCGTCCTCTACCCGGCTGCAACGCCAGGCGTGGTAGGCGTTGGTGCTGTTGGCCCAGATGGCAAGGCGACCTCGGAGTCTCAGCACGGTCACCAGGTCGACCTGGTGGCCCCGGGCGTCGACATCGTCACGGCTTGCGCTAGCGACACTCAGCTGTGCAAGAACCATGGCACGAGTGACGCCACCGCCCTCGCTTCCGCGTCGGCTGCTCTGGTGTGGTCTGCCCACCCCGAGTGGACTAACAATCAGGTGCTCCGAGTCCTCATCAACACCGCGGGCAAGCCCGTCGACGGCGCCGAGCGCAGCGACTTCGTCGGCTACGGCGTCGTTCGCCCCCGCATCGCGGTACCCAACCCCGGCGACCCCGGCCCCGCAGACGTCTACCCGCTCCCCGACCTGGCCGCAGCCGGCGGTGGGACCGGGACGAAGGCCCCGTCGGGGCCTTCCTCCTCCGCCCCCTCCGGCCAGGCGGCCCCCGCTCCCCAGGCCGAGGCGAAGGCAGAGGACAGTGGCAGTGGCAGCCTTCCCTGGCTGGCGCTCGGCCTCGGTGCGTGCGTACTCATCGGCGGAGCCGTCACCGCCGTTGCCCTCCGGCGCCGGAGCCGCTGACTCGCGCGAAGCTACTGAACCGCAGACCACCAGAGCCAGAAGGGAAGGCCACGCCATGTCGTTCGACGAGGAATGGTCCACGGCCCGGAGCGCTGCCGCCGCCAACGTCTCCACGCGGCTCAACAGCGTCCCCGCCGCACCCGGTCCCGGCGGCGGCCCCGCCGATCTGGAGCTGAACCAGGACCACATCGGCGAGGTCGGCTCCGAGGCCCACAAGCTCCACACCCGGCTCACCGCCGACGGCAAGCACGCCGCCGCCTCCACCGCCGAGGCGGCCGGCGCGCTCGCGCGCGAGGGCTTCGCGAGTGGTGCGGCCCTGCTCAAGGTCAACACCCGCTGGGAGAGCCAGCTCAAGACCCTCGTCGCCGCCTGCGCGAACATCTCCAACGGGTTGAACTACTCACTCTCCTCGCACGCCAAGGAAGAGCAGCAGCTGCACGCCGATTTCACGGCCTCCAAGATCGACCAGCTCCTCAAGTGACGAAGGTGTCGGACACGTGCTGACGTACGAGAACGTCATGAACGCGCCCTTGGGCCCGCTCCAGACCGCGATCACCGACTGGGCCGCGATGGTCAAGAAGCTGGACGAGCTGGCGGAGTCGGCCCGCAACGGCATGAAGGCCAAGTCGGACAAGGCGCAGTGGAACGGCGCCACGGCGGGTGTCGCCCGATCCCTCGTCGACAAGACGGCCAAGGAGTTCGACGACGCGGCCCGTGAGGCCAAGGGCATCCACCTCCTGCTCACCGACGGCCACGCCACCCTCAAGGCGGTCCAGGAGCAGATCAGGAAGCTGGTCGCGGACGCCCCGGCCGCCGGCCTTCGGATCGACGAGAGCGGGCGGGTGTCCGCCATCCCGCTCGCCGATGCGCAGGACCGTTACGCGGCCCAGCACGATCCGGACTACCAGGCCACGCTCCGCAAGAATCAGGGCTTGTGGCAGGAGCGGGTCAACCGTGCCGTCGAGGACGCCCAGGACGCGGATGACTCGCTCGTCCGCGCGCTCCAGGCCAATGTCACGGACGACAACAACTTCACCGCCCCGAAGTACGGCACGCTCGACGCCGAACAAGCCGACCGGGCGGCCGCGCTGATGAAGAAGGTCACGGGTGACGGCGGCACGGCCCGCAACCCCGAGGCGCTGCGCGAGCTGGAGGACCTGCTCGACGACAACCGGGAGGACCCGGAGTTCGCGACGGGGTTCTACCGGACGGTGGGCGCCGAAGGCACGTTGGAGATGTACGCCACCATGTCCCTGGATGCCACGAGCCTCGGCGTCGCGGGCAGGGACCGTGCGCTGATGGTCGCGAACATCCAGAGCGACATGGGGGCGATGCTCGGCCTGGCCACGCACAAGGACGTGCCGAACCACCTCGACGCGGCGTGGACGACCCAGCTGATGAAGGCCGGCCGCAAGGAGATGCAGGTCACCGGCGGTGTGACGTCGATCTACGGCTACCAGGCGCTCGGCGCGCTGATCCGTGAGGGCACGTACGACACGGAGTTCCTGACCTCGGTCGGCCGCGACATGGTCGCCATGGACCGCAAGGATCCGAAGGCCTGGGAGTACCACACCCCGTACGGCCTGGACTCGGTCCTCAACCAGGGCGAGGGCGGCGGGCGGGGCTTCTACCCGCTGACGGGCCTGATGGAGGCGCTGGGCAACAACCCGGACGCGGCCACGGCCTTCTTCAACGAGCCGGTCCGAGAGGACAGCAACCACGACGGCATCGTCACCAAGGACGACAAGCCGGTCGGCGGACAGCACGGCAAGGACCAGGGCATGGTCGACTACATGCTCGACAAGAAGCCGTACATGGACAGCTTCGACATCGCGAAGACGGGTGACGTGCACCCGGCGCAGGACGCGCTGGGCGGCGCCCTGGAGGCGGCGGTGACGGGCCGCGCGGCGGGCGACGAGGACGCCAAGCCCGTTCCGCACACCGGCCCGATGACGGACGTCATGGAACGGGTCGTCGAGAAGATCAGCGACAACCCGGAGGTGGTCGCGGCGAAACCGGGCGCGGACGAGAAGGCCCCGCTGGCCGGCCTGTCCGGCCACTTCGGGCGGATGGCCGCCGAATACGTACCCGACCTGCAGGCGTCCGCCGCCCACCATTCCGCCCAGATCAAGGTGAGCGGTGAGATGGCAGAGTTCAACAAGGCCGACATGGCCCGCTTCCTGGGGGCGGTCGGCCAGGATCCGGAAGCGTACGGGGCGATCGTCAACGCCAACCAGGCCTTCACCGGGGTTCTCGTCAACGACGTCATCGTGCACCGAGTGGAGCACGGGCACTTGGACACGGCGATTGAGAACGCCGTTTTCCCCGGTGGGCAGATCACCGGGATGCTGACGGAGGCCCGGGCCCAGAACATGCACTCCGAGACCGCTCACAGTAACGAGGAGTACGTCAAGGGCGTCGAGGACACTGCGAAGTGGATCAATCGAGGTATCACCGCGGCGGGCGGCAAGTACGTCGAGTTGGTACCGCTTGCCGGTGACGTACTGGAGTGGGTCCAGGAGGACGTCACCGAGCACTTCGTGGAGGACGCGAAGAAGGAGGGCGAAGACAAGACGGCCGAGACGGAGAAGAAGGTGGCCACGATGTACGCCGCTGCCGAAGAGAGGTCGAGCAGGGCGGCGGACGACGCCGTCCACCATGCGGCGGCCGGGTCGGGTATGTCGGCGGCGGATGTCGACACCCTGGCGACGGCCGCTTCGAAGGAGTCGGCCGTTGGCCACTCCGTCGGCCGGGATCTGGTGGCGTCGTCGGCCAGTCGGTCGTGAACGGCGGATTCGATGCCGCCGGTTCGAAACGTGAAGGGGACGCTGTGATGGCGTGGGTGCGGGCGGTACGCGTCACGGGGGTTGTGGCGGGGTTGGTGTTCGTGGCCGGATGCGGGGGTTCGGACGCTGAGGTGAAGGCTCCTGCCGTGAAGAATCCCGAGGTCGCGGCGACCGAGGCGTGTTCCGGGCTATTCGCGGAGGCGGGCGCGGACGCGCTGGGGCGGGTCCTGCAGTCCTGGTACCTGGTCCCGGACGCCAAGGGGGCCGTGGGCGCCACGGCCATGGCCAAGGCCGTGGAGGAGGCCCGGGCTGTGCCGTCATGCGTGGTGACCGGCCGGATCGGGTCGGGGAAGCGGGTCGCGGAGGTCCGGCCGTCGGTGGAGGGTGCCGCAGGGGGCGGCGTGCGGGTGGCGCGCGCTGACAAGGAGAGGGCCGTGGCGTTCGACTGCGTCAGTGCCCGGGCCGGGGCCGCGGGCTCCGTGCGGCTCACCGTTGCTTTCGAGGACCAGTGGGACAGCGAGGGGGAGACCAAACTCGCAAACGACTACCTCGTCATCGCTCACTCTGCCGCCCGTGCGCTGGCCAAGGAGCTGGGCTGCCGCGACGGTGGCGGGCTACCCGAGCAGGCCTCGGCGCTACCGGCCGGCTGATCGCGGCCCCTCGTGGGGCCGACACGGCGAAGGCCGGTCAGGGGAGCGCCCTCCCCTGACCGGCCTTCGCTGTAGAAGCCGTGACCGGAATCGAACCGGCGTAACTCGCTTTGCAGGATTGTCCCGGTTCACGAAAACCCGAACGTAGGCGTTCGCTCCTGTTCAATCTTGTACGCACCCGGGTCGTTTGGGAGGAAGCACGGCTTCCTCGTACGGGTGCGTACGTCAATGAACGAGACGAAAACTGAGACGGAGGGAGGTTGGCCGTTCTGGGCCAGGATGGCCCTGAACGGAGCCGAGACGACCGTCGTCGCTCAGTCGATTGCCTCCCGATCGAACCACTCGTCCTTGCCGGACACCTCCCTGAGCGGGGTCGCCCTGCGTGCGACGTCGGCGGTGAGCGTGTCGTTCGCCGCGTACCTCAAACCCGAGGGCAACTGAGTAGCACGTCGGAGTAGGTCGCGGCTGGTTGGAGCAGTCATAGTCGAGAATTCAGGATGGAACACCCGATTCGGGATGTTGTCATGCGTGCTAGCGTGAGCATCGATTATGGAATTAGTCGCTTCGCTCCAGTCCTTTCCGGATGAACGCACTAGAATGTTCAGTCGGCACGCCCCCATAAGGCCTGCTATCTCGTTATTGCGGCAATTTTCTGTGGCGTTTTCCAAAACTGCAAGCGCGTCTGCGCGATGCAACTTAGCAGAGACAATGTAAACCCAAGACGGGTGAGTGGATGCTAGACCGTCATGAGGGATACCAGGCCCGGAACGGAGCCAAATGGGGGGCGCCGCAGAGTGAAGTATTTGCAACGTGTAGGCGTCGAGTTGCCGTACCCATTTAATGAGGGGCCCTGAGTTTTCGGCAAAGGCTGAGACGGGTGCCCAGCGCATCATGCAGCAGAGTATGAAGAATGCATCGTCTTCATTTCTAATCCCTGCTACTTGATCCGCCCACCAGCCGAGGTTCCCACGCTGCTGCCTGGCGTAGCGGGCTCGAATGACTACAGACACTGCATCATCGAGCATATTGCCCACGGTGCTGCGATTTAGATTGCCGCTTCGAATCTCTCCGAGTGCAGCACCGAGGACCAAGGTGCGACGGCATTGACCTCCAAGTGCATCAGTGATGGATGCATGAAAGTCCACCCAAACACGGATGTCATTCCTAGGGTTCGGTGCAGCAGAAGCTGTTTGCATAATGGAATAGAGTTCGTGGAGCAGCCGCTCGTATCTGTCGCCCTGCGCGCGCGCTTTGAGCTCGCGGATCCCTATCCTGGTCCAGGGTCCTACGTTGCCGTCTGATTGAAGAAGGTAGAGCAGCTGATCTGGCGACGCGATGGTGGCGCACATCCCTGTCACGGTCACAGTCTGACGCCTAGTCAAGATGTCTACGTGCACGCCGGCACGGAAGGCCTTAAGGAAGGAGTCGAAATTGGATTCGGTCAGCAGACTCCGAGATGGAATGTCTGCATCGAGCAGGATGTGCCAGGAACGGAGGTCCTCGCCAATTCTCGCGACAATTTCGGCGCCCTGGTCGACGGATATGTAACTAAGGGAATCCGCGATTCTTCCTATAGTTAGCCACGAATTGCGCGCGCGACTTGTTCGAGCTCGAGACCATTTGGTGAACCACCAGTCGACGGTCTCTGACCCCGAGGCGTTCGCTGCAAGAAGCTTCGCGGCATCAAAATCGGTTACGCCGGATTTGGCTCGCTGCTCGATCCTCTGTATCATTTTTTCAACAACCTCTTCACCGCCAGAGTCCGCTGGAAGTGAAAGGTTCGAGTTCGCCAATTCTCGCGGGTTGAAGAGGGCGGCGGATTCTTCGGAGGAGATGATCTCAACCATCTTTGACACAGAGCGCGGCTTCTGTGAAAAGACTTGGTCTCGAAGCAAGGTCAGGGCCACCTCGCGGGAATAGGAGATTAGCGAGTAATCTCCTCCAGATTGCACGAGGTCCTCTACCAAGTCGACCAGGTTTGCTAGCTCGCCTACATCTGAAAAACCTGCGTAGAAACGCGTGACGTTCCACCAGTAGGGATTTCGGAGAAGAGCTTCGAAGCGATCGGACCGATTTCCTGCGTGCTCGGCCCCTGGGCTACTTGTTCGCGCTGTCGAATAGAGGTACCGCGCTGCGAAGTACTCTCGGAGTGGCTGCACTTCGAATTCGAAAGTGTTTTGTACTCGACTCGTCAAAACCATTACGCGATCGGTCATGCCGGTGAAGAGCTGGTCCACCAGCTCAAGCTTCTTCTTTTTATAGCCGCGGGTTAGGAGATACTTCTTGAGCAGTGTCTTTAGTTTTGGTTCTGAGATGCTCCCTGTCGAATCCCCGGTCTCGGCCAGGCAGTGCAGTTCCCAGGCCACGTAACCGTGTAGGTCCAAGATGAGTTCTCGCTCGTCTCGGATGATGGTGCTCTTTTCGGCTTCGCGGTCTAGGAATGTCTCCATGTACTCGCGGTAGAGGGCCGTTCGTTTATCTGGGAGTGAAGGACCCTTCTTGCGGACCAGCCAAAGAAGAATTGCGAGCTGCATAGGATTGCGGGCGAGGTCAACAATGTGCGGCTGACCCAACTTGAGCCCTAGCACTTGCCTGATCTCGTGTGCTGCGTGATGGCCGACGTTTCGAGAATCTAGCCAGCCATCCGTGTACTCAAGCACCAGAGACAACGGTAGATCGCCCAGTGTGAAGTAGGTGTATTCGCGCTTCGAAAATCCAGGAGTTTTTGAGAATGAACTGGGCCGGCTGGTCGCTACTGTGCGAAACGATGGGCTGAACGGCTCGATGCGATTTAGAGCTTCGTTCACGCACGAAACCACAGCCCGACGATCTCCGAGGTCAGGAACTTCGTCGAGGCCGTCGAGGATTAGAAGGGCGGGGGTAGCCCGTAGAAGTGCGTCCAAATCCGAGATGGAAAATTTCATCCCGCCGGAGGATCGACTGATTTGAGCGACGAGAAAGGACTCGAGTGTGTCTGACCACCCTTGAGGCAATCCTTGATTTTTGATGTCGAAGGGATCCTGGCGCCGCAACCAGGTGGCCAAGTCTCGGAAATCCACGTGAAATGGAAACCGAATAGGGCTGTAACGGTGCTCTTGTCGGAATCGATCTACCTCTGCGAGTCCGAGAAGACGGGCTCTGTGTACTTGGCACACGTACTGCCCGACTGTGGATTTTCCCTGTCCCGGAGCGCCCTCTAGAACAAGGCGAGATTGCGATGGCGCGAAGTTGCCAGGAGCCATCTCCTCGGAAAGTAGAACAGAGGCAGCTGCTGGACCGCTTGTGCGGTTGCTAGTCATGAAGGCGGCAGAAACATCTGATGATATAAGACCTGCCCATTTCTCCATGGTGAGAGCCCTCTGATTCGGGCCGCTGTGGTAGCGAATGCCAAGTGATCGCTCGATGGAGTTTCGGGAGAGAGGTACATCAATGTAGACGTCAAGGAGTTGTGGCTCAAGTTCCGCCTGCTTGAATTTCACCATCCTGTCGCGTTGGTATTGGTGCATCATATATTTCATGAGTGCGCTAACACGTGCATCCCCGCGTGCGATTCTGATGAAAGATTCGTCGTCTGCGGTACTGTCTCTCAGTCCAAGCAGTTCGGCGAGTCCGGTCACATCCCGAATGAATCCGTAAGTGCGCTTGATTTCGGTCTGGCTATCCAGACGTCGATCTAGGTCGTCGCGCCACCACACCTGTGCCGGAATCGGCATGTTCTCGTTGAGCCATTTTTGTACGCGATCTCGAGTACCAGAATCAGTGTGAGAGGAACACTGGGCATTCGTCATCAACACGTACTTCTGGGCGCCGCGAGAAGCTAGTTCCTGAACCTTTGGGAGTTCGCCGGTAAGTGCCTTAGTTATCCAAGCGACGATCTGGTCCGGAGTGGCGAGCTTGTTGGGGGTGGGTTTCCGAAATTTCACTTGGTATACGGTTGAATCCGCAACTCGGAGGCGTGGGTCGGATGCATCCCTTCCCCCATCAGGCATTCCCACTGGGAAGCACTGAACGTCTGGGTAGTAGGCGACTAGAATCGCTTGGCAGAGTTCCTGGAACTCGTCTGCTCCGAGCGATTCGTAGTCGTACATTTTGGCCACTGTGCCTCCGTGTCGGGAGTGCTGTCTGACGGAGCGACATGCTATCGAGGCCGCCACCTTGATGATGGGCAGACGACGAATTTGGATGGGTCCGGCCGAGGCGGGGTCGCACCCAAGCGCGGTGATGGCGGGGTCTTGCAACCACGGGCCCAAACAGGCGTACAGCCGACGGTCAGGCAGGATGGATCTCGGATGTGCAGTGAGATGGTCCGCGGTCCGCTGCTGCTGGGCATGCGAGCCTGTTGACTACAAGGCGGATCAGTGAAGAGAGCAAGTGCCCGACCACAGCCCGCGCGGGACCTATCTCGTGATCTCGGAAGCGCTGCGTGCACGGATCGTTGAGGGGGCCTATCCCGAAGGGCTGCCATCCGAAGCGGAGATTGGGCGGGAGTTCGGCGTTGCTCGTACGACGGTCCGTCGGGCTCTGCGAACGCTCGAGGAGTCCGGGGACGTCGCAACTGTCCCTGGAGTCGGACGGCAGGTCGCCACAGCCGGTCGGCTCGCGCCCTACGAACAGATCATGGCGGACCGCAAATGCGAATCCATGAAGGTGACCTCCCCGCCGGCGCGCGGCTCCCCAGCGAGACCGAGCTGGCGGAGGCTTACGGCGTGGCTCGGGGGACCGTGCGGAGAGCCGTACGTGAACTGGAAACGGCTGGGTATGTCCAAGCACGGCAGGGTGTTGGGCGCTTCGTCAGCCCGCGCTCTTGAGTCGAGATGGTCTCGGAGGGCATGCACGTGAAGCTGGCTAAGTGGGCGTACGACCTTGCCGAAGCACTGCTCGCGGAGAACCTTCCGGACCGGTGGGCTCACTCGCAGCGGGTCTACTCCCAAGCCTTGACCCTGGTGCCGGCACTGGGTGTCGATGCCGAGTTGCTTGCTGCGGCTGCCATCGCGCACGACGTCGGCTATGCCAAGGACGCTGTGGACACAGGCCAGCACCTGACCGGCGCCACGTCGAGCGCAAGACCCGTGCCGAAGTCACGATCGCTGTACGGAAGCTGGAGAAGGAGCGGGAGGCCAAGACTGTGCGGAAGCCGGGCAAGGCCATGACGGTCAAGGCCTGGCTGACGCACTGGATCGAGAACGTCGCCCCGCTCGGGGTCAACGACAACACGATGGTCGGGTACGGAGTCGCCGTGCGGAAGCACCTCATTCCCGGACTGGGCGCTCACCGGCTCGACCGGCTCACGCCCGAGCACATCGAGGTCTTCTACGCGAAGATGCAGGCCAACGGCAGCAAGCCCGCGACCGCACATCAGGTGCACCGCACCTTCCGCACCGCACTCAACGAGGCAGTACGCCGCGGCCACCTCGGCAAGAACCCCGTCCAGTTGGCCAAGGCTCCGAAGACGGGCGACTACGAGGCGGAGCCCTACACGGTTAAAGAGGTACAGCGGCTCCTGGAGGCCTCTGGTCGGCAACGGAATTCGGCGCGCTGGGCCGTCGCGCTCGCCCTCGGGCTGCGGCAGGGGGAGGTACTCGCGCTGAAGTGGGAGGACGTGGACCTGGAGGGCGGGTTCCTCGTAGTCCGCCGCAGTCGCCATCGGCCGCAGTACAAGCACGGGTGCACCGACCCTTGCGGACGCAAGGCCGGGTACTGCCCGGAGAAGCAGCGCACCAACCCGGAGACGTCCACCACCAAATCGCGCGCCGGCCGCCGCGCGGTGGGACTCCCGGAGCAGCTCGTCGAACTTCTCCGGGACCACCGCAAAGCGCAGGGCACCGAGCGGGACGTCGCGGGGAAGTGGTGGATGGAAGGCGGCTGGGTCTTCCCCGACGAGCACGGGCGCAGTCCCTCGCACCGACGGGACTGGGCCGAGTGGAAGGCTCTGCTCGTGGAAGCGAAGGTTCGGGACGGGCGGCTGCACGACGCGCGCCACACGGCCGCCACGGTGCTGCTCATCCTCGGGGTGCCGGAGCGGGCGGTCATGGGCCTCATGGGATGGTCGACCACGGCCATGGCCGCGTCGGTATCAGCACATGGTCGACGCGGTGCGGACTGACGTGGCGCGCCAGGTCGATGGTCTGATCTGGAAGCCGGAGACGGAGACGGGCCAACTGAATGACGGCGCGGCCAATGCCGCCATTCGCGGCTACTGAGCTGCTCGGTGGAGTCGAGTGCCACCGGCCAGATGCGCAGTGACGGGACCGCGATGGCGGGTGGAGCTAGCACCCTTTGACTTGCCAGAGAGATGGCGGTGTGCGAGGCGTATCACTCTTAAATCGGCGGCTCCGAAAAGGGGGCCTTGGCCATCTGTGTGAAGCGATGGTAGGCCGCGGATCAATTCGGACTTATTTCGGAAACCCCTTGATCACGGCCTTGTGTCAGCGTGTCCGATACGCCCGTTACGGCGTCAATAGAGCTCCTGGCGCGCCTGGTTAGCCCAGTTCGCGAACAACTGTGGCGCAGATCACTTTCCTTGAAGGGACCCCGGATGCCCTGATAGCGGTTGGTCTAGCGCCTCAACAGGGGTGCTCCCACAGGCCTTTGGTCGCAGCCTGCCTCCCGGCATGGCTGCGGCCCCCTGCTACCAACAGGGGGCCGCCGGGTATTTGCAGTCGAGCCTGGAAAGGGTCGATACCCATGTTTCACCGTAGTGCCCGGCGTCAGGGGCGCACAGTGACGCCGCTCACGCAGAGTGCTGTAAATGGCGACAAGCGACCGATTTTGATTGCATCTGTCGTTACTGGGGCCGGGCTCATGCTCGGCGGTGGTGTCCTCGCCGGCGCCATCGCGCCGGATGCGGCAACCGCTGTGGCCACCATCGGCACCGCCGCAGGGGGCATCGTCGCCTTCGTCCTGCGCCGCTCCTCGGTCGCGTCGGGCGACAGTGCCGCAGAGGGGCGCAGGCGCGTCACCGGGCGGGACGACAGCACTACTTCCCTGGAGAACTAACGAGGAATGCTGGAGCCCCGGGCACTCGCGTGTCTCGGGGTCTCCGGCCTGCTCGGTCTTGGTCGGGCCGAGAGAGCGGCCGGTCGTGCCGTCCGGGCGATGGCGCCGCCCTCGGCGGAGAGCACCGATTGAGACGGGAACTGAGACGGACGGCCGAAGGGGCGGCACCCTCAGAGGGTGCCGCCCCTTCGTTTTGCCTGTTCAGGCAGCTGGAAGCCGTGACCGGAATCGAACCGGCGTAACTCGCTTTGCAGGCGAGTCCCTCAACCACTCGGGCACACGGCTGGGTGGTGGTGATGGGTATGACCGTACGAGGGGGCGGGAGGGTGGGGAAGGGGTCTGGGGGCGGTGCAATGCGACTGCCATGCCGCGTTCACAGAGGGGGCGGGTAGGACCTTTGGCCTAGGGCTGGAGGAGGGGGTGGGATCCGTCGGAATGACAGGGTCGAAAGAGCAATACGGGCCTTACTCTGGGGCGATGAGCGTCCTCCCGCAGCGAGCTGCTGCCCCAGCCGCATCGATGCCCGACCACCCGAAGGGCGGGATCCTCGGGCCCGCGTACCGGACGCTCAGCATCGGCATCATCTCCGTCATCTTCCTCATCGCCTTCGAGGCCACCGCCGTCGGGACCGTCATGCCCGTGGCAGCCCGGGAGCTGGACGGAATCGCGCTCTACGCGTTCGCCTTCTCCGCCTACTTCACGACCAGCCTCTTCGGGATGGTGCTCTCCGGGCAGTGGGCCGACCGGCAGGGGCCGCTGCGGCCGTTGACCGTGGGGATCGGGTCCTTCGCCGCGGGGCTGGTGTGTTCCGGGACCGCCGGGGCGATGTGGATGTTCGTGCTCGGGCGGGCCGTGCAGGGGTTCGGAGGCGGGCTGGTCATCGTCGCGCTCTACGTGGTGGTGAGCCGGGCCTACGAGGAGCGGCTGCGGCCCGCGATCATGGCGGCCTTCGCGGCGAGCTGGGTCGTGCCCTCGATCGTCGGGCCGCTGGCCGCGGGGACCGTGACCGAGCACCTCGGGTGGCGCTGGGTCTTCCTCGGGATACCCGCGCTGGTCTTCGTACCGCTGGCCGTGGCGCTGCCCGCGATACGGCGGACCGCGTCCGGGCCGGTGGACCCCGAGGCGCAGCCCGTGGCGTTCGACCGGCGGCGGATCCGGCTGGCGCTGGGCATCTCGGCCGGTGCGGGGCTGCTGCAGTACGCCGCGCAGGATCTGAGGTGGCTGTCGCTGCTGCCGGGGCTCGCGGGGGCGGCGCTGCTGGTGCCCGCCGTGATGGGGCTGCTGCCGCGCGGGACCTACCGGGCGCGGCGCGGGCTGCCGTCGGTGGTGCTGCTGCGGGGCGTGGCGGCGGGGTCGTTCATCGCGGCGGAGAGCTTCGTACCGCTGATGCTGGTCACCCAGCGGGGGCTGAGCCCGACGCTGGCCGGGTTCTCGCTCGCGCTGGGCGGGGTGACGTGGGCGGCCGGCTCGTGGGTGCAGTCGCAGGGGCGCGTGGCGCCGTACCGGGAACGGCTCATGGTGCTGGGCATGATCATGGTCGCGGCGGCGATCGCCGGGGTGCCGGCGGTGCTGGTGGAGTGGGTGCCGGTGTGGATCCTGGCGCTGGTGTGGGCGGTGGGGTGCCTGGGGATGGGGCTCGTCATCGGCTCCACGAGCGTGCTGCTGCTGAAGCTTTCGGCGCCGGAGGAGGCGGGGGCGAACTCCGCGTCGCTGCAGATCTCGGATGCGCTGGCGAACGTGGTGCTGCTTGCTGCGGGTGGCGCGGCGTTTGCCGCGCTGGGCGGGGGAGCGGTGGGTGCGGTGCACTCCGTGGCGGAGGGGGCCGGGGCTTCGCACCCCGGTGCGTTCGTCGTGGTGTTCCTGCCGATGGCCTGCGTGGCGCTGGTGGGGGCGTGGGTCGCCACCCGGCTGGACGGGGAGCCCCGGCGGGGCTGAGGGCGTCGGGACGTCGGCGTACGAGGACACGTACGAGCAGGCGGCCGCCCTGCTGCACGGGATCGCGACGAACCACCCCCTCGTCGACGGGAACGAGCGCACCGCCCGGCTCGCCGCAGCCACCTTCCACGCCCTGGGCGTGGTGGATCTCGGTGATGCCGATCAGGACGTGGCGTACGACCTGGTCATCGACGTGACGGCGGGGCACGAGGAGCGCATCGGACCGATCGCGGAGCGGCTGCGCGCGCTGACCCGGCGAATGTGACGCTCGCCGCACGCGCCGAGGTCACGGGCCTGTCCCTCCGCGAGGGGCGGGCCCGGGCCGGTAAGGTGGCCCGGTTGTCCTACGTACGACTGCCCGTACCGCTGGCCGTACCGATGCCCGGATTGCACGCCCGGAACGGATACGCCGCCGAGAGCCCGAACCGGAGACCGTGACTACTACCGCCTCCCACCACCTCTCACCCGCCTTCCCCGGCCGCGCGCCGTGGGGTACCGCCAGCGCCCTGCGAGCTTGGCAGCAGGGTGCGCTGGACCGGTACCTGGAGACCCAGCCGCGCGACTTCCTCGCCGTCGCGACCCCCGGCGCCGGAAAGACCACCTTCGCCCTGACGCTCGCGTCCTGGCTGCTCCACCACCACGTGGTGCAGCAGGTGACCGTCGTCGCGCCGACCGAGCACCTGAAGAAGCAGTGGGCGGAAGCTGCCGCCCGGATAGGGATCCGGCTGGACCCGGACTATTCCGCCGGACCGCTCAGCAAGGACTACCACGGGGTCGCCGTCACGTACGCGGGTGTGGGCGTGCGCCCGATGCTGCACCGCAACCGGTGCGAGCAGCGCAAGACGCTCGTCATTCTCGACGAGATCCACCACGCCGGTGACTCGAAGTCCTGGGGCGAGGCCTGTCTGGAGGCCTTCGACCCGGCGACCCGGCGGCTCGCCCTCACCGGCACGCCTTTCCGGTCCGACACCAATCCCATTCCCTTCGTCGCCTATGAGGAGGGGAACGACGGAATTCGGCGGTCCTCCGCCGACTACACGTACGGCTACGGCAACGCGCTCGGCGACGGCGTCGTCCGGCCGGTCATCTTCCTTTCCTACAGCGGCAACATGCGCTGGCGCACCAAGGCGGGCGACGAGATCGCGGCGCGCCTCGGCGAGCCGATGACCAAGGACGCCATCTCGCAGGCCTGGCGTACGGCGCTCGACGCACGCGGCGACTGGATGCCGAACGTGCTGCGCGCCGCCGACCAGCGGCTGACCGAGGTCAGGAAGGGCATCCCGGACGCGGGCGGGCTGGTCATCGCCGCCGACCAGGACTCCGCGCGCGCGTACGCCAAGCTGATCCGGGAGATCACGGGGAGCAAGGCCACCGTCGTCCTGTCCGACGACACCGGGGCCTCGAAGCGCATCGACGAGTTCGCCGCGAGCAACGACCGGTGGATGGTGGCCGTCCGCATGGTGTCCGAGGGCGTCGACGTCCCGCGCCTCGCGGTCGGCGTGTACGCCACCACCATCTCGACCCCGCTGTTCTTCGCGCAGGCCGTCGGCCGCTTCGTGCGTTCGCGCCGGCGCGGCGAGACGGCCTCGGTGTTCCTGCCGACCATTCCCTACCTGCTCGGCTTCGCCAACGAGATGGAAGTCGAGCGCGACCACGTCCTCGACAAGCCGAAGAAGCAGGGCGAGGAAGACCCGTACGCCGACTCCGAGAAGGAGATGGAGGAGGCGAACAAGCAGGAGGACGAGGACACCGGCGACGAGGAGCAGATGTCCTTCGAGGCACTGGAGTCCGACGCCGTCTTCGACCGGGTGCTCTACGACGGCGCCGAGTTCGGCATGCAGGCACACCCGGGGAGCGAAGAGGAGCAGGACTACCTCGGCATCCCGGGGCTGCTGGAGCCCGACCAGGTCCAGATGCTGCTCCAGAAGCGCCAGTCGCGGCAGATCGCGCACAGCAGGCGCAAGCCGGACTCGGAGGCGGACCTGCTGGAGCTGCCGGCCGACCGGCGGCCCGTGGTCTCGCACAAGGAACTGCTCGAACTGAGGAAGTCGCTCAACACGATGGTGGGCGCGTACGTCCACCAGAGCGGCAAACCGCACGGGGTGCTCCACACCGAACTGCGCCGCGTGTGCGGCGGACCGCCGAGCGCGGAAGCCACGGCGGGACAGCTCCGCGAGCGGATCAAGAAGGTCCAGGAGTGGGCCACCCGGATGCGGTGATTTCCTACGGAACGCGGCGCGGGCCGTGCGGGGAGATTCGTACGGTTCCGGCCCGCCGGGGACGTCGTGCCGCTGTCGCCGCACCCGTGGTCGCAGGCCCTGCGGGGCCGCTCGCGACCGGGTCGGGCCGTGAGTCGCCGTCAGGAGCCGAAGGTCACGAATCGACGGCGATTGCGCGTTTTCAACCGGCATAAAACGGCAGTAGGCGCCCGGATTCTGGACGAGCCCTTCCGCTGAGCGAACCTGCTCGCTACTGTCCCCGCATCGAACGCCCCGTGGCAGCGCCGCCGCGGGAGCGCAGCCGGTGCCATGGCCGCTACCGGCGGCCTCTCCGTGCGTCGCCGAGGGACCGGCGGCGCTATCCCCAGAGAGTCACCGCCGCCCACCGAAAGAGGGAGAGGCGTCGTGACCGCGGAAACCTCCCAGACTCTCGACCGAGGACTCCGAGTTCTCAAACTGCTCGCCGACACCGACCACGGTCTGACCGTCACCGAGCTCTCCAACCGCCTCGGTGTGAACCGCACCGTGGTCTACCGCCTCCTGGCCACCCTCGAACAGCACGCCCTGGTCCGCCGCGACCTCGGCGGCCGCGCCCGCGTCGGGCTCGGAGTGCTGCGCCTGGGCCGCCAGGTGCACCCGCTCGTGCGCGAGGCGGCGTTGCCCGCGCTGCGCTCCCTCGCCGAGGACATAGGTGCCACCGCGCACCTGACCCTCGTGGACGGAACCGAAGCGCTCGCCGTGGCGGTCGTCGAGCCGACCTGGACCGACTACCACGTCGCCTACCGGCCCGGCTTCCGCCATCCGCTGGATCGCGGGGCAGCCGGCCGGGCCATCCTGGCCGCCCGCCAGGGCACGCTCATCGAGCCCGGGTACACGCTCACCCACGGGGAGCTCGAAGCGGGCGCCAGCGGGGCCGCTGCGCCCCTCGTGGGCATCACCGGGCTGGAGGGCAGCGTGGGCGTCGTCATGCTGGCCGACGCCGTGCCCGAGCGGGTCGGCCCGCGCGTGGTGGACGCCGCCCGTGAGGTGGCCGACGCCCTGCGCTGAGCCGCGCGGCGCATCAGGCCACCGAGCAGGACGAGCCGAGCAGGACGAGCAGGCAGAGCAGGACACCGAGCCGCGCCCCCGACCGACGGGGGCGCGGCTCGACCCGTTCGGGGGCACCCGCGCTAGATTGACCCGGTGCTCTCTCGCCTCACACGTCTGCCGCGTCCCGCCGCCCTCGCCGTCTGCGCCGTGCCCGTGCTCGCGCTGTTCGCCGTCGCGGCCTTCGCACCGCTGCCCTTCGTGATCGCGCAGCCGGGCCTGACGGCCGACGTGCTCGGCTCCCGCGACGGCAAGCAGGTCATCTCCATCACCGGGGCCCCCACCCGCGAGACCACCGGCCAGCTGCGGATGACCACCATCCAGGCCACCGGCCCCTCCACCTCCGTCACCCTCCCCGAGCTGGTCGGCGACTGGTTCGACACCTCCCGGGCGGTCATGCCCAGGGAATCGGTGTACTCCTCGGGCGGAAGCGACAAGGAGATCGAGGAACACAACCTGGAGGAGATGACCAAGTCGCAGTCGACGGCCTCCGAGGCCGCCCTCGGCTACCTCCACAAGGACCCGAAGGACGTGAAGGTCGATCTGAACCTCGCCGATGTCGGCGGTCCGAGCGCCGGACTGCTCTTCTCCCTCGGCATCGTCGACAAACTCGACGGGAACGGCAGCGGCGGCGATCTCACCGGCGGCAGCACCATCGCCGGTACGGGCACCATCACCGCGGCCGGCGAGGTCGGCGCGGTCGGCGGGGTGGCCCTGAAGACTCAGGCCGCGCGGCGCGACGGGGCGAGCGTGTTCCTCGTACCGGCGGCGGAGTGCTCGGACGCCGAGTCCGAACTCCCCGAGGGGCTCCGGCTGGTCCCCGTCACCTCGCTGACGGATGCGGTGAACGCGCTGCGGGCTCTGCAGAAGGGCGAATCGGTTCCGTCCTGCTGAGCCGGGGCGCCGCCTCCATGCTCCGCCAGGCCGGGAACACCAGCGGGGAGAGCGTGACGAGGAAGTACGCCCCACCGAACACCAGCAGCGCCCTCGTCACCCCGAAGCCGTCGACCAGCAGCCCCGCGGCCAGCCCGCCCAGCGGCATCGTCAGCTCGCAGCCGGCCGTGGTCACGCCCATGACCCGGCTGCGCAGGGCGTCGGGCACCTTCTCCAGCGTCACGGTGGTCAGGATCGGGTTGAGCACGCCCGCACCCAGCCCGGACAGCGCCATCGTCACCGCGAGCGGCAGCGGGGTGTCGGTGAAGGCGGCGACCACGAAGCGCGGGGCCCCGCACAGCAGGAACGCCGCGGCGAAGACGGCCCTACGGGAGTACCGCTCGCCCCAGGCTCCGTAGAGCAGGGCTCCCAGCAGCGCGGACCCGCCGAAGAGGGCGATCATCAGACCGAGCGCGGTGGGTCCGCCGAGTGCCTCGCTGCCGTGCACGGGCAGCAGGACCGAGGACCAGCCCTGGTCCAGGCCGTTGGTCATCATCACCATCAGCGTGATGCCGAGCAGCAGCCGGGCCCGGGTCAGGAACCGCCAGCCCTCGGCGAGTTCGGTCCGGTAGCCGGTCAACGACACCTTCCCGGCGGCGCGCTGCGGCTCGGCGGCCGGTATCCCGCGCAGGAACACGGCAACCAGCAGCGCGGAGGCGCCGAAGGTGGCCGCGTCGAGGAGCAGGACCGACTCGGCGCCGATCGTGCCGATCAGTACGCCGGCCAGGACGGCCCCGATCATGCGGGCTCCGCGCGAGACGGCGTCGTAGAGGCTGGCGGCGCGGGCGACGGTGGTGCCGGCGTGTTCGGCGAGATGCGGGAGCAGGACGTAGCGCGCGGTCAGTCCGGGGGTGTGCACGAGGCCGCAGACGCCCATCAGCGCGCACAGCATCCAGAACTCCAGCAGCCCGGCGTAGTGCAGCAGCGGGATCGCGCCCACGGACAGGGCGCAGATCACGTCGGAGACGGCGGAGACCCGGCGGCGGCCGAGCCGGTCGATGACCGGGCCCCCGACGAGGGCGGCCACCGCCACGGGCAGGGTGGCGCAGAAGGCGACGATCCCGGCCCGGCCGGCGCTGCCCGTGGTCTGGAGCACGAACCACGGGACGCCGATGAGGGTCAGCGAACTCCCGGCTATCGAAATGGTGTTGGCGAGCAGGACGGCGATGAAGGGGCGACGGCTCACGCGAGGCCGCCGTGCGGGCGCGAGATCCGGGTGTTGCGGGTGATGCACGCGTGCAGGTGTGCGGGCTGGATCAGGCGGATGCCGAGCGCGATCAGGGACTCGCCGAGCCGGTTGCGCAGGGCGGGGGCGCGCAGGTGGGGAATGTAGAAGGCGTGCGGTGCGGCCTCCCGCGCACGGCGCCATGCGGCGGCCTCGGCGGTGCGGGTGGCGTGGATCTCGGCGTGGATCTGGGCATGGCTGAAGGCGTGCACGGCAGGACTCCTTCTGCGAAAGGGGTGGGGCGGAGCGTGGGTGCGCGGGCTACTTGGTGCGGACCGGGAAGGCGTGCGTGTGGAAACGGACCGTCTCCGTGCCCTCCGAGGGGGGTAGGTCGCGGTAGCTGTTGATCAGGTCGTGGACCTTGAGGACCAGCTCGTGGCTCTGCTCGGGGGTCAGTTGCAGCGAGAAGTCGCTGAGTTCGGAACTCCGCCGCCACTCCAGGGGCCAGGTGTGGGCTTCGCCCAGCCAGGAGGACAGCTCCTGTTCGTGGATCTTCACGATCTCCGCCATGAAGACCTCCGCGGCGCCGCGTGTGGCCGGGTCGGTGTCGTACATGAGCGCCTCGTCGAACTGGGTGCCGTCCTGGGCGGGCCGCCACCAGCGCTCACGGCCCTTGCCGTGCTCGGGGGCGTCCTCGACGAACCCGTACGCGGCGAGCTGGCGCAGGTGGTAGCTGGTGGCCCCGCTCGATTCCCCGAGCCGCTCCGCCAGCTGCGAGGCGGTGGCCGGTCCGTGCAGGCGCAGGTCGCCCAGCAGGCGGATGCGCAGCGGGTGGGCCAGGCCGCGCAGGGAGTGGGCGTCGAGCTTGCGGAGCTTGGGCTCGGCCGGCGCGTGGGACTCCACCGGCTGCTTCGGATCGGAGTTCTTCTCGGGCATGCCCCCACAGTAGAGTTGCAAAGAAACCTATGCAAGGGATCCTTTGCAACTACTCCTTTGCATCCGTTCCTCCGGAACCCACCCCTCCTCGATGAACCCCTCCGTCGCCCGCCGCTCCTTCGCCGCGCCGTGCGGGTCCAGGAGGCCGGCGATCGCCGGGCGCTTCCCCGGCGTCCATCGCCGGCCGTCAGTCGTCCTCCGCCGCCTGTTCGACCAGGGGGATGATCCGCAGCGGTACGGGATTTTCCATGACAATCGCCGTTGAAGCCCTCACAATGCCATCAAGCGCGACAACCCGGTCGATCACCCGTTGAAGGTCCGCGTTCGACCGGGCCACGAGCCGGCACAGCATGTCCCCGTGCCCGGTCGTCGTGTGCAGCTCCAGCACCTCCGGCACACCGTCCAAGTGGGCCCGTACGTCCGCGCCTTGCCCCTGCTTGATCTCCAGCGTGGCGAAGGCCGTCACCGGGTACCCCAGGGCCGCAGGATCCACCTGCGGACCGAATCCCCGGATGACTCCGTTCGACTGAAGCCGGTCCAGCCGGGCCTGGGCCGTACCGCGCGCAACGCCGAGCCGGCGCGAGACCTCGAGGACCCCGATCCGGGGCTCGCGGGCGAGCAGGACGATGAGGCGGCCGTCGAGTTCGTCGATTCCCATGGGTGCCTCCCGGGCGGTCGGTCGGTGGTCATAGTGCACAGATATCCCAGCCATGGTGGGCTGAGACTGGTCAGTATGTACAGCAGAAATGGAAACTATTGCGCAGCTTGTGGAACGGCGGGACTCTGCCGTCATGACTGAGACCCAGCCGCTCGACACCGCACCGCGCACCGCCGCCAAGGCCGATCCCTTCCCCGTCAAGGGCATGGACGCGGTCGTCTTCGCCGTAGGCAACGCCAAGCAGGCCGCGCACTACTACTCGACCGCCTTCGGCATGAAGCTCGTCGCCTACTCCGGACCGGAGAACGGCACGCGCGAAACGGCCAGCTACGTCCTGACCAACGGCGCCGCGCGGTTCGTCCTCACCTCGGTCATCAAGGCCTCCACCGACCGCGGCCGCTTCCTCGCCGAGCACGTCGCCGACCACGGAGACGGCGTCGTCGACCTGGCGATCGAGGTCCCCGACGTGAAGGCGGCCTACGCCTACGCCGTCGAGCACGGCGCGCGCGGCCTCGACGAGCCGTACGAGCTCACCGACGAGCACGGCACGGTGCGGCTGGCGGCGATCGCCACCTACGGCCAGACCCGGCACACCCTGGTCGAGCGCGGCGACTACACCGGCCCCTACCTGCCCGGCTTCGTCTCCGTCGCCCCGATGGTCGAGCCCCCGGCCAAGCGCACCTTCCAGGCCATCGACCACTGCGTGGGCAACGTCGAGCTCGGCCGGATGAACGAGTGGGTGGCGTTCTACAACAAGGTCATGGGCTTCACGAACATGAAGGAGTTCGTGGGCGACGACATCGCGACCGAGTACTCGGCGCTGATGTCGAAGGTCGTCGCGGACGGCACCCTGAAGGTGAAGTTCCCGATCAACGAGCCCGCGATCGCGAAGAAGAAGTCGCAGATCGACGAGTACCTGGAGTTCTACGGCGGCGCCGGAGTCCAGCACATCGCGCTCGCGACGAACGACATCGTCCGCACCGTGCGGGCGATGCGGGCGGCCGGCGTGGAGTTCCTGAACACCCCGGACTCCTACTACGACACCCTCGGCGAGTGGGCGGGCGAGACCCGGGTCCCCGTCGAGACCCTGCGCGAGCTGAAGATCCTCGTCGACCGCGACGAGGACGGCTACCTGCTGCAGATCTTCACCAAGCCGGTCCAGGACCGCCCGACGGTCTTCTTCGAGATGATCGAGCGGCACGGGTCCATGGGCTTCGGCAAGGGCAACTTCAAGGCCCTGTTCGAGGCGATCGAGCGGGAGCAGGAGAAGCGGGGCAACCTCTAGGAGGTTGCGGGAACCGGGGTCCTGCGGCATGGCGCCGCCCGGGGCGCCGCCCGGGGCTCCGCCCCGGCTTCCCCGCGCCTCAAGCGCCGGCGGGGCTGAAAAAATCGCCTCAAGCGCCGGCGGGGCTGGATCTTCCAGCCCCGCCGGCGTGCGAGGCGCCCCTACGGCTTCGGCTTCGCCTTCGGCTTGGCGACGGGCTTCGCCTTCGGAAGTTCCGGGGCCACCCACGGGGAGGTGGGCTGCATGTTCTCCGGGCCGCCCGCCGGGGGCTTGCCGATCGACGCCAGGGCCTCCTTCGCCAGCGGCGCGCGCACCGGCGAGAACCGCGGGTTCGTCCGCAGCGCCTCCTCCAGGTGCCGCCGCGCCCCGGCCACGTCGCCCAGGCCGCGCTCGATCATCGCCCGGTGGTACGAGAGCTCCGCGAGCCGCAGCCCCTGCTCCGTGGCCTTCTTCGCGTACTCCAGCGCCGCCGTGTCGTCGCCCGCCTTGTGCAGCGCCCATCCCAGCGCGTCCGCCACCTGCACGCTCTTGTGCCGGGCCCATTCCGCCGTGAGGCGCCGTACGGCCGCCGTCGGGTCACCGTGGTCGGCCTCGAACCGGCCCAGCAGCAGTTCCTCGTTCACCCCGCTCCGGGCGGCCTGCGCCGCGATCCCGTCGTACACCGCCTTCGCCTCGTCGCCCCGCCCCAGCGACTCCAGCAGCTCGCCCAGCTCCAGTGACAGGGACGGCACCGCGGCCCGCCCCAGCGCCAGCCGGTAGTCCCGCACGGCCTCCCCGCCCCGGCCCAGCGCCGCCAGCACCCGCGCCCGGCCGCCCAGCGCCTGCGCCTGCGCCGGATCGGTGCGCAGGGCGGCCTCGTACTGCTTCAGGGCCTCCGCTTCGTCCCCGCGCTCCCACGCCAGCTCCCCGAGCCGGAACAGCACGTACGCCTTCTCCGCCGGGGCCTTCGCCGCGCCCCCCGCGTGCTCCATGGACATGGCCGCGTCCTCGCGCCAGCCCCGGTCCCGGTACACCTGCGAGGCCTTCATGAAGGCCGCCAGCCCCGGCCGCATGTCCACCAGGTGCTCCATGGCGCCCTGCGCCGCCTTGTAGTCCCCGAGACCGGTGTACGCGTCCACGAGCACCGGGTACGCCGTCCACCGCTTCGGCGCCTGCGCCCGTACGAGCTCGCCCCACTTCTTCCCGGTCCCGAAGTCCCGCCGGGCGTTGGCCAGCGTGCCCATGCCCGTCATCGCGTCCAAGTTGCCCTTCTCGGCGGGGCGCAGCTCCAGCGAGCGCTTGAGCGCACCCTCCGCCTTCGGGTACCAGGCGGGATCGGCCGTCCGCCGCGCCTGCTCCAGGTACGCCGATCCGAGCACCGCCCACGAAGCCTCGTCGTCGGGGTGCTCCACGACCCACTTCTCCCGGTCGGCGACCAGCGCCGACAGGTCGACCGCCGCCACCGGCGCGCCCATGCCGACCGCCGCGCGGGCCCGCTCGCTGGGCCCCGGCGGGCGCGCGTCGTCGCCCGTACTGGCCGGCCGGATCAACAGGGCCCCGGCGATCAGGACCACCAGGGCCGCCGCCGCCACGAGCGTCTTGCGGCCGGTGAAGGTCACGGGCGGGGCAGCCTGCTGCCGCCCTTCCTGAGAGAGGGAGGCCTCACGCATAGGGTCCATGGGGTCACTGTGCGTCAATATGAAGAGCTCGCCGAGGTGTCCGAAGAAGGTCGCGGGCGTGTTCACACCGATGGCCCCGGCTGTCACGCTGGCACCATGGCCGACGATGTTCACGACGTTTCCGCCCCGAGCCGCGCCCCGCAGGACCTCCCGCCCGGCGCCCCGCTCGCCGCGCGGCTCCACGCGCTGCTCCTGGAAGGCCTTCCGCCCGAGGCCCTGCTGACGGACCCGCAGGTGACCGCTTCCTACGCCACCGACATGGCCAGCTTCTGCCCCGCGGGCACCCCGGCCGCGGTGGTCCTGCCCCGGACCGTCGAACAGGTCCAGCACGCCCTGCGCACCGCCCACGCCCTCCGCGTCCCCGTGGTCCCCCAGGGCGCCCGTACGGGGCTGTCGGGCGCGGCCAACGCCTCCGACGGCTGCGTCGTGCTCTCCCTCGTGAAGATGGACCGGATCCTGGAGATCGACACCGTCGACCGGATCGCCGTCGTCGAACCGGGCGTCGTCAACGCCGTCCTCTCGCGCGCCGTCGCCGAGCGCGGACTGCACTACCCGCCGGACCCCTCCAGCTGGGAGCAGTGCACCATCGGCGGGAACATCGGCACCGCCGCCGGCGGTCTGTGCTGCGTCAAGTACGGGGTCACCGCCGAGTACGTCCTCGGCCTCGACGTGGTCCTCGCCGACGGCAGGCTCCTGCAGACCGGCCGGCGCACCGCCAAGGGCGTCGCGGGGTACGACCTCACCCGCCTGTTCGTCGGCTCCGAAGGCAGCCTCGGCGTCGTCGTCCGGGCCGTCCTCGCCCTGCGCCCGGCCCCGCCCCGCCAGCTCGCGCTCGCCGCCGAGTTCCCCTCCGCCGCGGCCGCCTGCGCGGCCGTCTGCGCCGTCATGGAGGCCGGCCTGACGCCCTCGCTGCTCGAACTGATGGACCGTACGACGGTCCGCGCCGTCAACGCCCTGGGCAAGATGGGCCTGCCGGAGACCACCGAGGCCCTGCTGCTCGCCGCCTTCGACACCCCGCACGCCCCCGAGGACCTGGCCGCCGTGGGGGAGCTGTGCACCGCCGCCGGGGCGAGCGCCGTCGTACCGGCCGAGGACGCGGCGGAGTCCGAACTGCTCCTCCAGGCACGCCGGATGGCCCTGCCCGCCCTGGAGGCCCTGCGGCCCGCGACGATGATCGACGACGTGTGCGTACCGCGCACCCGGCTCGCCGAGATGCTGGACGGGACCGCGGCCATCGCCCGCGCGCACGACCTGCTCATCGGGGTCTGCGCGCACGCCGGCGACGGCAACACCCACCCGATCGTCTGCTTCGACCCCGCCGACGAGGACGAGACCCGGCGGGCCCGCGCGTCCTTCGAGGAGATCATGGCCCTGGGGCTCGAACTGGGCGGGACCATCACGGGGGAGCACGGGGTCGGCGTCCTGAAGAAGGACTGGCTCGCCCGCGAACTGGGCCCGGTGGGGCTGGAGATGCAGCGCGCCGTCAAGCACGCCTTCGACCCGGAGGGACTGCTCAACCCGGGCAAGCTCTTCTGAGGCAGGGGCAGTCCCCGTACGGGGCCCCGCGTGCGGGCCGTCACAGGTCCCCGTCGGCCGACTCGTCCGACGGCCAAGGGTCGCGCATCCACAGCTCGTCGGCCGGCGTCGGGGCGAGCAGCTCGGCCAGCGCCGCGTCGAGGCCGAGCCGGTCGGCCTCGGTGCCGGGCGGCACGATCCGCAGGGTCCGCTCCAGCCAGGCCGACACCGACACGGCGGGGGCCTCCAGCAGGGCGTCGCCGTCGGGGGAGCTGAGCGCCATGCACAGGACGGACTGCTGGCCGACCTTCGTGGGCCAGATCCGCACGTCGCCGTGGCCGCACGGACGGAACACCCCCTCGACCAGCAGCTCGCGGGCGAAGGTCCAGTTGACCGGGGTGCTGGAGCCGGTGTGGAAGGTGATGTGCACGGCGTACGGGTCGTCCGTCAGGTACAGCAGCCGGGCGGGGACGGGGACGCTGCGCTCCGGGGACAGGACCAGCTTGAGTTCCAGCTCGCGCTCGACGACGGGGTGGTGCATGGCGGCCTCACTTCGGTACGGGGGTACGTGTACGGGTGCTGCGCGGGGCCGGAGGACCGGCCCACACCCGGGGAGAGCGCCGAAGTGCCCGGGTATGACGCGACTTCGCGAGGCACATCGAGGATTGGCCGAAATCAATCGGCTGACCGAAATCTTCCGTACGGGACCACGTTCGCCCGAACGCTTGGATTCTCCCGTTACCGGACCTGTCGGGGTGCGGTTCTTGGCTATGGTCCACCCTTGCAAGAAGCCTCAAGCCACGATCGGAGTTGGGGACATTGACGGCCTCCCCTGGTGACGGCGAGCACGCGGCCCGCGAGGGCTACTACCCCGATCCGTCCATCCCCGGGTACGTCAGGTTCTGGAACGGCCTGAACTGGGTTCCCGGTACGAGCCGCCCCGCGGCCCCTGCCGACGAGACGGGTCCCGTGTTCCTCGACCAGACGGGCGTGAGCGAGGCACTGCGCGAGCCGGAGCGATGGCCGAAGCCCGCGCCGGAACCGGCCCCCCGCCCGGCCCCCCGCCCGGCCCCCGACCCCTGGCCGGAGCCGGCCGCGTCCCGCGCGGAGACCGAGTCGTGGCGGGAGCCCGCTCCCCGGCGGGAGCCCGACGCCTGGCCGGAGCCCGCTCCCCGGGCCGGGTCCGGGTCCGAGCCCGCCTCCCGGGCGGAGCCCGGGCCCCGGGGCGAGTCCGGTGCGGACTCCGAGCCCGCGGGGTGGCAGGTCGACCCGCTCCACCAGGCCGGGTTCGGCGGGCCTCGAGACCGCCGGGTGTCCTGGGGGCACGAGGAGGCCGAAGCCGCCCGACCCGGCGGGATCTCCCTGGCCCGCCCGCCGGTACCGGCCCCCGCGCCCCGCCCGGAACCCGCCCCCGCCCCGGCCCCGGCTCGCGTGTCCGCGCCCCTGCCCGCGCAGGCGGCCGCCTCCGCCGCCCCGGGCGGCCTCGGGATCCTGTCGGCACCCTCGCCGGTTCCGGCTCCCGCCCCTGTCCCCGTAGCGGCTCCGGCTCCTGCTCCCGCCCCCGTGTGGCCCGCCGCCCCGGGGTCGCCGGGCTCGGACCCGGAGCCGGTGGAGCGCGTGCGGTCCGCGCAGCGCCCGGCCCCGGCGCCGGCCGCCGCGGCGGAGCCCGCCCGGCGCGTGACGCCCGTGGAGCCGGCGGAGCGTGAAGAGCGGGCCGAGGGCGCCGTGCCCCCGGCTCCGGGTCCCGCGAGGACCGGACGCGCGGTGTTCGAGCGGATGGCGGAGCGGGCCGTGCGCCCCGCCGGGCTCGTGCGCCGCGCGACGGCCCGGCTGCTGGACTCCCTCGTGTACGCCGCCGTCGCGACCGGGGCGGCGCTGCCCCTCGTGCCCGCGGCGACCGCGCACATCCAGGCCAAGGTGGACGCCGCCAGGGCCCTCGGCCGGACCACCACCGTGTGGCTGCTCGACGGGACCGTCGCGGGCTCGCTGGGCCTCGTCGTGGGCGCCGTCCTCCTCTTCGGCGTCTTCTACGAAGCCCTGCCCACCGCCCGTTGGGGCCGCACCCCGGGCAAGAAGCTGCTCGGCGTACGGGTCCTGGCCACCGCCACGCTGCGCCCGCCCCGCTTCGGCGCTGCGCTGCGCCGCTGGCTCCTGTACGCCCTCCTGGGCCTCCCGGGGGCCCTGTGGGCCCTCGCGGACCGCCGGCGCCGCCGGACCCTCCACGACCGCGCCGCAGGGACGTACGTGGCCCGCTAGGGCCACTCCCGCCGCCCCGTCCCCCGAATGGACGCGTTCCCGTTGCGGGCCGCTCCGGGCCGGGTTCGACTCGGGCCATGAGCACCGACCAGCCGCCGCCGGGCCAGCCGCCCGAGGACGACCCGTTCCTCAAGAAGCCCCAGGAACCGACGCCTCCGCCGTCGGGTGGTTCGCCGTACGGCTCACCGCCCGCGGGCGCCGGCGGGGGCTTCCCGCCGCCGCCCCCGCCCGGAGGAGGCGGTTACCCGCCCCCGCCGCCCCCGTACGGCGGCGCGGGCGGTGGCGACCCGTACGGCGGTGGTGGCGGCTACGGCATGCCCGACCCGCTCGCCGGGATGCCGCCGCTCGCCGACTTCGGCAAGCGGCTCGTCGCCCGCGTCATCGACCTGCTGATCATCGCGGTCCCGCTGTTCGTCATCCAGCTCCTCGCCGGTGACCGCAACCGCTACACGGTCGAGACGAACAAGGGCGAGGACGTCACCGAGGTCATCACCAAGTCCTACAGCGGCAGCGGTCTGCTCATGACGCTGATCTCGATCGTCGCCTACGTCGGCTACGACTGGTGGTTCGTCAAGAAGAACGGCCAGACCCTCGGCAAGAAGTGGATGGGCCTGCGCGTCGCGATGCTGAACGACGGCAGCGTCCCGCAGTCCGGTGCCGCGCTCTCCCGCTCGGCCGTGCTCTGGCTGCCGACGCTGATCTGCTGCTTCTGCCTGTGGCCGATCGCCCTCGTCATCTCGATGCTCGTCGACAAGCCCTACAAGCAGGGTCTGCACGACAAGGTGGCCAAGACCGTGGTGGTCCAAGCCCCCTAGCGGTACCCGGTCCGAGCGCGCGGGCGGTCTCCCCACGGGGGAGGCCGCCCGCTCCGCGTCGTGCGCGCAGCCGGGCCGGAGGCGATCCGGTCGCACGACCGGTAGGCGGCGTCCGCTCAGTGGTGCACGGGATGCTCGACCGGGGCCGGCTCGGGCGCCGGGGCGTCCGCCGGCACGTCCCGCGGAACGGTGCCGGGACCCACCGGGTGCACGGCGGTGGTGCTGCGGGTCGCCGCGTGCCGTCCGCGCCGGCGCGGGAGCGGCACGGTGAGCGCGACGAGGAGCCCGAGGGCGAGGGCGGCGGCGGAGATGACCGCGACGCCGAGGCCCGTACTCGTCTGCGAGAGCAGCAGCATGGCGATCGTCGACACGATGACGGTGGCGGACCCGTAGGCGAGCTGTGCGGCAGTCGGTCGCGGCATGGCGATATCCGTCCTCGAAGCGGGAGGGGGAGTCGGCTCGACCAGGTCTGGCGTCGAGTGACTCTACGACGGTGGATGCCCGAGCGGAACTGTCGGTAAGCGTGACCTCACTCATGCGACCGGACGCAGCGGAGCACGGGGGGCGCACGAGGAGCACTCCTGGGGCCCGGGGGGCGGGGAGGCGCAGGTGGAGCCGGTGGGGTTCGATGGCGGTCCGGAGCGGGCCCGGAGCGGGTCCGGTCCGGCTCCGGCCCGGCTCCGGTACCACTCCGGTGCGGGTCCGCCGGGGCTCCGGTGATGCTCCGGTGCGGGTCCGCCGAGGGGTCGGAAGTGGCGTTCGTCCCTTATGGGCGCGGAACGTCCGTATAGCGGAACTCGGTGACCGCATAGTGCAGTTGTAAGGAACAAGTCAAGGTCTGTCTTTTCTTGCGACTCTCCGGTCAAATGTCGTCACTTGAGACGCGCGCCGCACGGAACCCCCCACTCCTACGGAGAAGTTCCGCACCACTTCGCGGCCGCGGGAGGGGAACGACATCAAGTGACCAGCAACTCGGCCAGAAGACGAGCGCTGCGCGCCGCCGCAATCGGCGTGACCCTGGCAGCGACGGCGGCCACCGGCGCCGCCTTCACGATGGCCACGGCAGACCCGGGTGCGAAGGTGTCCGCCGCGGACCGCCAGGACCCGACCGCTCCCTCCAAGGAGCAGGTCAAGCACAACCTCGAAGGCCCGTTCAGCAAGCAGCAGGAGCAGGCCCGCAAGGCCGCCCTGGAGCAGGTGCTGAGCGGCAAGAAGGACGTCGAGCAGCGGGGCGCCTCCAAGGTCGTCAAGCTCGACGACAAGAAGTACGTCGAGCTCGGCCGCGAGAAGACCGACAAGATCTTCACGATCCTCGTCGACTTCGGCGACCAGGTGGACAACACCACCATGTTCGACCCGGACGGCCCCGGCCCCAAGCCGGCGGCGCCCAAGTACGGCGGCACCCCGGGCCCGCTGCACAACCAGATCGCCCAGCCCGACCGTGCGACCAACAACAGCACGGCCTGGCGCAAGGACTTCAACCGCGCGTACTTCCAGGACCTGTACTTCGGTACCGGCAAGGGCAAGAACTCGCTGAAGACCTACTACGAGAAGACCTCCTCGGGCCGTTACTCGGTCGAGGGCGAGGTCGCCGACTGGGTCAAGGTCCCGTACAACGAGGCCCGTTACGGCTCGAACTACTGCGGCCAGAGCAACTGCGCCAACGTCTGGGACACGGTCAAGGACGGCGTGACCGCCTGGGCCGAGGCCCAGAAGAAGGCCGGGAAGACCGACGCCGAGATCAAGGCGCAGATGGCCCAGTACGACCTCTGGGACCGCTACGACTTCGACGGCGACGGCAACTTCAACGAGCCCGACGGCTACATCGACCACTTCCAGATCGTCCACGCGGGCGAGGACGAGTCGGCGGGCGGCGGCGTGCAGGGCACCAACGCCCTGTGGGCGCACCGCTGGTACGCCTACGGCACCGAGGCCGGCAAGAACGGCCCGGCGAACAACAAGGCCGGCGGCACCCAGATCGGCAACACCGGCATCTGGGTCGGCGACTACACGATGCAGCCCGAGAACGGCGGCCTCGGCGTCTTCGCGCACGAGTACGGCCACGACCTGGGCCTGCCCGACCTCTACGACACCTCCGGTGGCGGCGAGAACTCGGTCGGCTTCTGGTCCCTGATGTCGGCCGGCTCCTGGCTCGGCACCGGCAAGGACTCCATAGGCGACCTCCCGGGCGACATGACCGCCTGGGACAAGTTCCAGCTGGGCTGGCTGAACTACGACACGGCCAAGGCCGCGACGAAGTCCACCCACAAGCTGGGCGTCTCGGAGTACAACACCAAGGACAAGCAGGCGCTCCTGGTCGACCTTCCGAAGAAGAAGGTCACGACCGACATCGTCGCTCCCGCCGAGGGTTCCTCGCAGTGGTGGAGCAACATGGGTGACGACCTCAAGAACACCCTCACCCGCTCGGTCGACCTGACCGGCAAGTCCTCCGCGGCCCTGTCGCTCAAGGGCTGGTGGGACATCGAGGCGGAGTACGACTTCCTGTACACCGAGGTCTCCACCGACGGTGGCGCCACCTGGACCGCGCTGGCCGGCACCGCCGACGGCGTCGCCATCCCGGTCGACGCCTCCAACAGCCCGTCGCTCACCGGCGTCTCGGGCAGCTGGAAGAACCTGAACTACTCGCTGAACGCCTACGCGGGCAAGAAGGTCGACCTCCGCTTCCGCTACCAGACGGACGGCGGCGCGGGCGGCAAGGGCTTCACGGGCGACGCGCTCAGCATCACGGCGGACGGCGCCACGCTGTTCACCGACGGTGCCGAGAACGGCGACAACGGCTGGACCGGCAAGGGCTTCTCCCGCGTCGGCGCCGGCTTCACCAAGGAGTACGCGCAGTACTACCTGGCCGAGAACCGCCGCTACGTCTCGTACGACAAGACCCTCAAGGTCGGTCCGTACAACTTCGGCTTCGCCAACACCAAGCCGAACTGGGTCGAGCACTACGCCTACCAGGACGGCCTCCTGATCTGGCAGTGGGACACCTCCCAGAAGGACAACAACACCAGCCAGCACCCCGGCTCCGGTCTGATCCTTCCGATCGACGCCAACGCCAAGCCGATGAAGTGGTCGGACGGCACCCTGCTGCGCAACAAGATCCAGCCGTACGACGCCGCCTTCAGCGCGTACAAGACGGATGCGATCACCCTGCACAAGAACGGCTCGGAACTGTTCCTGAAGCCGAAGCCCGCGCAGCTGGTCTTCGACGACCACAAGGGCAAGTACTACTACGACGAGAACCCGACCGGCTCGGTGAAGGTCACTGACACCAACACCAAGATCAAGATCGTGAAGGAGACCTACGACGGTCTCGTCATGACGGTCGAGGTCGGCCCCTCCGTTAAGTAATTCGGTAAAACCGCAGGTCAAAGCGTGATCGGCCGTCGCCCTCTAGCGGGCGGCGGCCGATCGCGTTTAGATGCGTGAGCTGAGTTTCTTATTGACGGGGGAGATGAAGACATGCCCGGTGGAGGTTTCGTCCGATTGCCAGGCGGCAGCGTGGTCGTCGCGCTCACGCTGCCCAGACCGTCCGTGGAAGGTGCCGTCGAGGGCGCCCTCGACGGCACCGCCGACGGTGGAAACGTCCGCGTGCTCGTGCACGCCGCGAACCGGGCCCGCGCCCTGACCAGGCTGCGGAACCTCGGACTGCGCGCCGTCTACCTGCGCGGCAACGCCCAGCCGCCCACCCCGGACGAGATCACGGCCGTCCTGCACCACCCCGACGGCCTGCTCTGGCGCTGCGCGCCCGACCGGGCGACGGAGCTGTGGCACCCGATCAGGGCCCTGCTGGGCTGAGCGGGTGGGTCCGGGCCTCCCCGTGGCCTGCAGGAGCCCCCTGGGAGCCCCCTGGGAGCCCTGCAGGCACCAGGGGCGCCCCGCGACGCCCCCTGCCGGTGCCCGGTCTCAGCCGGCCACCACCGGGGTCCCGCTCAGCTCCACGCCGGCTTCCCGGAGCTCGGCCAGCGCGCGGGTCGTGGTGTGCGGGGCCACTCCGGCCGTCAGGTCCAGCAGCACGTGCGTACGGAACCCCGCGCGGGCCGCGTCCAGGGCGGTGGCCTTGACGCAGTGATCGGTGGCGATGCCGACCACGTCGACCTCGGTGACCTGCCGCTCGCGCAGCCACTCCGCGAGCCCGCGGCCGTTCTCGTCCGCGCCCTCGAAGCCGCTGTACGCCGCTTCGTACGCGCCCTTGTCGAACACGGCGGCCACGGCTCCCGAGGCGACGGCGGGCGCGAAGTTCGGGTGGAAGCCCACGCCCTCGGTCCCGGCGACGCAGTGCACCGGCCAGGAGGTCTCGTAGTCCGGCTGGGCCGGCGGGTGCGCGAAGTGGGACCCGGGGTCGACGTGGTGGTCGCGGGTGGCGACGACGTGCCGGTAGCCGGCGGTGGCCTGGCCGATGAGCTCGGTGATGGCGGCGGCGACGTCGGCTCCGCCGGCGACCGCGAGGCTGCCGCCCTCGCAGAAGTCGTTCTGTACGTCGACGACGATCAGTGCGCGGTGCATGTCCGGTGCCCTTCGGCTTGGTGTGTGGTGGGCGGGGGACCCTGCGGGGGCTCTTCCCCCACCCCGCCCCTTCCCGAAACGGGGGCCCGGCCCCAGACCCCTTGGCGGGGGCTCCGCCCCGCCCGGGCGGGTGGGCGACGGCCCCGCCCGGGCGGGTGGGCGACGGCCCCCGCAGGGCGCCGCCCCCCAGGGGCTACGCGTACTCGGTCGGGATGACCGCCTCGCCCCGCGACAGCTGCGTCGCCGAGAGGGGGAGACCCGCCAGGCACTCGCGGTGGCGGTCGCGGGCCGTCTCCAGGGACTCGCGGGCCACCACCTCGCCCGCCTTGACCAGCTGGACCAGGAGCTGCGTGTCGGCCAGCGCCGCCGGGACGGGCCCGGTTCCCAGGACCTCCGCCTCCGCGACCCCCTCGGCGTCGACCCGCCGGGCCGCCCACTTGCGCCCGCCGATGGAGGTCTTGCCGCCCGAGGACTTCTTCGCCACCGACACCAGCGGCGCCTTCGGATCGGCCGAGGCGGCCCGCGCCACCAGCTTGTAGACCATCGAGCACGTCGGGTGCCCGCTGCCCGTCACCAGCTGGGTGCCGACCCCGTACGCGTCCACCGGAGCGGCCGCCAGCGAGGCGATCGCGTACTCGTCGAGGTCCGAGGTCACCACGATCTTCGTCGCGGTCGCCCCCAGCTCGTCGAGCTGCTGCCGCACCCGGTGCGCCACCAGAAGCAGGTCCCCGGAGTCGATCCGGACGGCGCCGAGGTCCGTCCCGGCGACCTCCACGGCCGTGCGGACCGCCTCCGCCACGTCGTAGGTGTCCACCAGCAGGGTCGTGCCGCTGCCCAGCGAGGCGACCTGGGCGGTGAAGGCGTCCCGCTCGCTGTCGTGCAGCAGGGTGAAGGCGTGCGCGCTGGTGCCGACCGTCGGGATCCCGTACCGGAACCCGGCCGCCAGGTCCGAGGTGGAGGTGAAACCGCCGACGTACGCGGCGCGCGCCGAGGCGACGGCCGCCAGTTCGTGCGTGCGCCGGGCGCCCATCTCGACCAGCGGCCGGCCGCCGGCGGCCGTGGCCATCCGGGAGGCGGCCGCGGCGATCGCGGAGTCGTGGTTGAGGATCGACAGGATCACGGTCTCCAGCAGCACGCACTCGGCGAAGCTGCCCTCGACGCGCAGGACCGGGGAGCCGGGGAAGTAGACCTCGCCCTCCGGGTAGCCCCAGATGTCGCCGGAGAAGCGGTACGAGGCGAGCCAGTCGAGGGTGCGGGCGTCGACGACGGCCCGCTCGCGCAGGAACTCCAGTACGGCGCCGTCGAAGCGGAAGTTCTCCACCGCGTCGAGCACCCGGCCGGTCCCCGCGATCACCCCGTAGCGGCGCCCCTCGGGGAGCCGCCGGGTGAACACCTCGAAGACCGAGCGGCGGTCGGCCGTGCCGTTGGCCAGCGCGGCCTGCAACATCGTGAGCTCGTAATGGTCCGTGAAGAGCGCTGTCGACGGCACGTCCACCGGCAGGCCCAGGTCCGCAGGGTTCATACGACGGATGCTAGCGCACATCTCGTCAAAGTGACGAGATGTAGGGGCCCGTTTGTGCGACCGGCCCCCGTCAGTGGCAGCATGGGACAAGTGAGTGTTGCTCCCATTGAGATCGAACGCACCGAATCGGCCGAAGAGACCTTCGCGGTCCCGGAACCCGACGTCCCGTGGGTGACCCTGGTGCACAACGACCCGGTCAACCTCATGAGCTACGTGACGTACGTGTTCCAGGCGTACTTCGGCTACTCCAAGGACAAGGCGAACAAGCTGATGATGGACGTCCACCACAAGGGTCGGGCGGTCGTCTCCAGCGGCAGCCGCGAGGAGATGGAGCGGGACGTGCAGGCCATGCACGGCTACGGCCTCTGGGCGACCATGTCCCAGGACCGCAACTGATGGGCGGCGTCTTCGAGCCCCTGAAGGGCGGCGGGGCCGCCATCGCGCTGGACGAGATCGAGATCTCGATCCTGCGCTCCCTCGCCGTGCAGCTGCTGGAGCTCATCGGCCCCGGCGAGCCGGAGCCCGATCCGGAGGCCGACCCGCTCGCCGCGCTCTTCGCCGCCTCCGACGGTCCCACCGAGCCGCCTTCCGACCCCGCCCTGGCCCGGCTCTTCCCCGACGCCTACGGCGGCCCGGAGACCGGACCCGACGCCGACACGGAGGAGCTGCGGGCCCACTCGGCCGAGTTCCGCCGCTTCACCGAGAACGACCTGCGCACCCGCAAGCGGGAGGACGCGCTGGCCGTCGTACGGAACCTGGACGGGCTGGACCCGGCCGGCGACGGGACGGCCGTCCTGGAGGTCGACGGGGAGCTGCGGCTGCGCTGGCTGGGCGCCCTGAACGACCTGCGGCTCACCATCGCCGCCCGCCTGGACATCACGGAGGACGACGAGAGCGCCGTGCTCTTCCGGCTGCCGGACGACGATCCGCGCAAGCCGATGGTGATGGCGTACCTCTGGCTCGGCGGTCTCCAGGAGACCCTCATCGAGACGCTCACCGAGACCCTCTGACCCCGCCATCCTCTGAGGGGCCTCAAGTCCCCCGATCGTTCGCTCAGCGGACGCTCAAATCCGGATAACGATCAGATCACCGCGATGTGGTGATCTGATCCATTCCAGGACCTCTGTCCTGATTTTTTTGTGCCCTGCGCCACATTTTCTTCCCTCGTGGACCCGTAAGCACGTGATAAATCTTCACGACCGCCGACGGGGCGCCACCCATGCCCCCCGGCCTGCTTGAACCGGCTGACCGCCGGCGTGCAACTCCATCCGTATCCGGGGGGATCGAGGACCCGATCCGCAGCCAGTCATGGCGCGGGTCGGCGTGGAGAAAGGCGCACCAAGACATGACCTCCGTACAGGTCGACGAGCAGCAGCACGACACAACCGAGGGCGGTGGCTACCACCGCGCACTCGGCGCCCGCCAGATCCAGATGATCGCGATCGGCGGCGCCATCGGCACCGGCCTCTTCCTGGGCGCCGGCAAGGCCATCTCCAAAGCCGGCCCCAGCCTGATCCTGGCCTATGCCATCGCGGGCCTGGTCATCTTCTTCATCATGCGGGCCCTGGGCGAACTGCTCATGTACCGCCCGGTGTCCGGCTCCTTCTCGGACTACGCCCGGGAGTTCCTCGGCCCCTTCTGGGGTTATGTGACCGGCTGGACCTACTGGCTGTTCTGGGTGGTCACCGGCATCACCGAAGTCACCGCCGCGGCGCAGTACATGTCGTACTGGACCCATGACAGCTTCCCGCAATGGGCGTACGCGCTGATCTTCACCGTCATCCTCTACGGCGCCAACCTGATCTCCGTGAAGCTCTTCGGCGAGCTGGAGTTCTGGTTCTCCATGGTCAAGGTCACCGCCATCGTCGGCATGATCCTGATCTGCGCCGGCATCCTCACCATCGGCTTCTCCGACGCCGCGGACACCGCCACCGTCTCCAACCTGTGGAACGACGGCGGGTTCTTCCCCAAGGGCCTCGGCGGCACGCTGATGACCCTGCAGATCGTGATGTTCGCCTTCCTCGCCGTCGAGCTGGTCGGCGTCACCGCCGGCGAGTCCAAGGACCCCGAGAAGACCCTGCCCAAGGCCATCAACACCGTGCCGTGGCGCATCGCCGTCTTCTACGTCGGCGCGCTGATCATGATCCTCTCGGTCGTCCCGTGGCACGAGTTCCAGCCGGGCGTCAGCCCCTTCGTCGCCGCCTTCGAGAAGATGGGCCTCGGCGTCGGCGCCGCGATCGTCAACTTCGTCGTCCTGACCGCGGCCCTGTCCTCCTGCAACTCGGGCATGTACTCCACCGGCCGCATGCTGCGCGACCTCGCCCTCAACGGCCAGGGCCCGAAGTTCTTCACCAAGCTCACCAAGAGCGGCACCCCGCTGATCGGCACCACCTTCTCGGCGTCCCTGATGCTGGTCGGCGTCTGGATCAACTACGTGGCCCCCGGCAAGGCCTTCGACTACGTCGTCTCCTTCGCCACGATCTCCGGCATGTGGGCCTGGATCATGATCCTGGTCTGCCAGATCCGCTACCGCGCCGCCTCCGACCGCGGCGACCTCCCCAGGTCCGCCTTCCGCGCCCCCGGCGCCCCGTACACGAGCTACTTCGCCCTGGCCTTCATCGGCATGGTCATCGTGATGATGGGCATCGACAAGGACGCCCGGGTCTCGCTCTACTGCGCGCCCCTGTGGGGCCTGCTGCTGGGCGTCTGCTACCTGGTGATGAAGTCCCGCGACCCGCGCGGCGCCGCCTTCACCAAGGCCTCGTAAGGCCTCCGCGAACCGCGGGTCCCGGCCGCCTGTCACGGCCGGGAACCGCGCGGCTTTCCGGCACGAGCCCCTGCACGCAGGGGCTCGTGTCCATCATCCGGGCCCTCCCGTACCACTCCTCGGTACGGGAGGGCCCGTCTGCTTATCCTGTCGCTCATGCTGACCATCACCCAGGCTCTCCACGACCAGATCGTCGCGCACGCCCGTCAGGACCACCCCGACGAGGCCTGCGGCGTGGTGGCCGGCCCGGCGGGTACGGACCGTCCGGAGCGGTTCGTGCCCATGCTGAACGCGGCCCGTTCGCCCACGTTCTACGAGTTCGACTCGAAGGACCTGCTCAAGCTCTACCGCGAACTGGACGACCGGGACGAGGACCCCGTCATCGTCTACCACTCGCACACCGCGACCGAGGCCTACCCCTCGCGCACGGACGTCACGTACGCGAACGAGCCCGGCGCGCACTACGTGCTGGTCTCCACCGCCGACAAGGACGGCCTCGGGGAGTTCCAGTTCCGGTCGTACCGGATCGTCGAAGGCGTGATCACGGAGGAAGAAGTGCAGGTCGTAGCGGCCTACTGAGGCACCGGCACAGGGCTACTTCTCAGTATGTGAGCGAGATCCGTCCACGATGCGGGATCACACTCCAAACCAGGGACCGGGAATCGTTAACATGACCGCATGGTTTCCCACGACGTGAGCATCGAGACGCCCGGCAGGCTGCTGCTTGTGGCGCGGCTGCACGTCGACCTGTGCCGCCTCGCCAGCGCCATCTGTACTGCCGCCTGAGCCCTGACGGCCCCCTCGCGGGGCCACGTGCTCACGCCCGCTCCGCTTCGCCCGCCTTCCCTTCACCATCCTGACTGGAGCCTGCCATGGCCATCGAGGTCCGCATCCCCACCATCCTCCGCACCTACACCAACGGCGAGAAGGCCGTCACGGGCGCGGGCGCGACGCTCTCCGAGCTGTTCTCCGACCTGGAGACCCGCCACAAGGGCATCCAGGAGCGCATCGTCGACGAGGCCAAGGGCGGCGAACTGCGCCGCTTCGTCAACGTCTACCTCAACGACGAGGACGTCCGCTTCCTCGACGGCATCTCCACCGCGCTCAAGGACGGCGACAACGTCACCATCCTCCCGGCCGTAGCCGGCGGATCGAAGTAATGCGCTACGACTCCCCCCTGGCCGCGGTCGGCAACACGCCGCTGGTACGCCTGCCCCGGCTCTCGCCCTCGGACGACGTCCGCATCTGGGCGAAGCTGGAGGACCGCAACCCGACCGGCTCGATCAAGGACCGCCCCGCGCTCCACATGGTCGAGCAGGCCGAGAAGGACGGCCGGCTGTACCCCGGCTGCACGATCCTGGAGCCCACCTCGGGCAACACGGGCATCTCCCTCGCCATGGCCGCGAAGCTCAAGGGCTACAAGATCGTGTGCGTCATGCCGGAGAACACCTCCCAGGAGCGGCGCGACCTGCTGGCCATGTGGGGAGCCGAGATCATCCCGTCGCCGGCGGCGGGCGGCTCGAACACGGCCGTCCGCGTCGCGAAGGAACTGGCGGCGCAGAACCCCTCCTGGGTGATGCTCTACCAGTACGGCAACCCCGACAACGCGGGCGCCCACTACGCCACGACCGGCCCCGAGATCCTCACGGACCTCCCCTCGATCACCCACTTCGTGGCGGGCCTCGGCACCACGGGCACGCTGATGGGCGTGGGCCGCTACCTGCGGGAGCACGTCCCGGGCGTCAAGATCGTCGCGGCGGAACCGCGCTACGACGACCTCGTCTACGGGCTGCGCAACCTCGACGAGGGCTTCGTCCCCGAGCTGTACGACGCGTCGGTCCTGACGACCCGCTTCTCGGTGGGCTCGGCGGACGCGGTCACCCGCACCCGGGAACTCCTCCAGCAGGAGGGCATCTTCGCGGGCGTCTCCACCGGCGCGGCCCTGCACGCGGCGATCGGTGTCGGCCGCAAGGCGGTGGCGGCGGGCGAGTCGGCCGACATCGTCTTCGTCGTGGCCGACGGCGGCTGGAAGTACCTGTCGACGGGCGTCTACACGGCGGCCACCACCGAAGAAGCCATCGACGTCCTCCAGGGCCAACTCTGGGCGTAGCCCGACCGCGCCCGGAGAGGGGCTGGACCGCCACACGGCAATCCAGCCCCTCCGGCATGCTCTGCCGCCCGGAGCCAGTCCGGCCGCCCGGAGCCAGTCCGGCCGCCCGGAGCCGATCCAGCCGTCCGGCGTTTGAGGACCGGGTCCGGGCAGAGCCCGGGGAACGGGCGAAGGGCGGGTAGGGGACAGCCCCGCAGGGCGAACCCAGCCGCACTCGCCCACCGGGCCCCGCGCAACGCGGCAGTGGCGAGCACCCCGACCGGGCACCGCCGGAAGCGGTGATGCGCAGCCGCGCGAAGCCCGAGGAGCCGCGCGCGGTGCAAGCTCCGCGTCAGGAAGAGGCCAGCAGCGCGGCCAGCACCCCGGCGTGGCTCGCCGCCGGATCCTTGACGGCAGTCAGCAGCGTGACCGGCCCACCCGCGGCCACGGCGCGCAGGCGCGACAGCTCCGACACCGCCTCCTCCGCGCGGAGCTCCACCGCGTACCGCTCCCGGAACTCCGCCACGGATCCGCCCCCGTGGAACCACTTCCGCAGCTCCCCCGACGGGGCGACGGACTTCGCCCACTCGTCGACCCCCGCCGCCTCCTTCGACAGCCCCCGCGGCCACAGCCGGTCCACGAGCACCCGGACCCCGTCCAGCTCCGGCTCCGGGGGATCGTAGACACGCTTCAGCCGGACGACCCGGGTCCTGCGGGCCCCCCGAGCCCCTTCACCTCGTCCCACACCGCCGGATCCAGCGTCCCCAGCGGCCGCGCCCTCGCGAACTCCCATACCGACACCTCCACCGCCCGGTCCGCCTCCAGGAACGCGCCCCGCGGCCCCACCACCCCCGGCGGCAGCGGGATCACCCCGGCGCGCCGGTCGTCGTACTTCCCGGTGATCCGGGCGATCCGCGCCCGGTGACCCCGTACGCCCAGCACCAGGACGGGCCGCCCGTCCTCCAGGGACCACAGCTCACCGGCCGAGGGCCGCGGCAGCGGTCCCGGTCCGTGCGGCGGATCCGGGGCGGGCCGTACCCGCCGGGGGAGGAGCACCAGCAGGATCACGACCACGACCGCGGCGACCGCCGGCCACCAGGACGTGTCCATACACCGACCGTAGTCCTGCCCGGCGCCAGCGGCACGGCAGCGCACCGCACCGGCACACCACCGGCACGCCGAACGGCAACCCGGGTCCACCCCGTCGCTCCCCCGGGTGACAGCTCAGGTGATTCGCCCCACAACGGCCTGCCGCGGAGGAGCGACCGGACGTTTCGCGCCTTACGCTCGACCCACGCACGGCCCGCATTCCGTCCACGGACCGTCCACGGAGGTTCACGCTCCATGAAGCTCACCGTCGTCGGCTGTTCGGGGTCGTTCCCGTCCGCGGAATCGGCCTGTTCGAGCTACCTCGTCGAGGCCGACGGCTTCCGGCTGCTCCTCGACATGGGCAACGGCTCCCTCGGCGAACTCCAGCGGCACATCGGGCTCTACGATCTCGACGCGATCTTCCTCAGCCACCTGCACGCCGATCACTGCATCGACATGTGCGCGTACTTCGTCGCACGCTTCTACCGCCACGAGGGCGGCCGCTGCGGCACCATTCCCGTCTACGGCCCCGAGGGCACGGAGAAGCGGCTGTCCACCGCCTACGAGGACGTCCCCGACGAGCGCTCCATGAGCGAGGTCTTCGACTTCCGGACCCTGAAGTCCGGCACCTTCGAGATCGGCCCGTTCCAGGTCCGCACCGAGAAGGTCTGCCACCCGGTCGAGTCCTACGGGATCCGCGTCGAGCACGACGGCCGCGCGCTCACGTACTCCGGCGACACCGGCGCCTGCCCCGAGCTGGGCCTGCTCGCCGAGGGAACCGACCTGTTCCTGTGCGAGGCCTCCTTCACGCACGGCAAGGAGGACATCCCGGACCTCCACCTCAACGGGCGCGAGGCCGGCGAGTTCGCCCGCGCGGGCCGGGCCGGCCGGCTCGTCCTGACCCACATCCCGCCGTGGACGGACGCCGAGCGCAACCTCGCCGACGCCCGCGCGGTCTACGACGGCCCGGTGGAGCTGGCGTACACGGGCGCGGTGTACGAGGTCTGACCCGTCCTGCCCGTTGCGACGGTCCTGAGCGTCCCCACCGGCCCGCCGGCACGCGAAAGCCCCCGCCCTCCCTTCCGGGAGAGCGGGGGCTTTCGCCGTGGTGCGGGGCGGGAGACCTACTTGGCCTCGGCCTTCTCCATCTCGGCGAGCTCCTCGTCGGACTCGCGGCCCGGCGTCGGGAGGTTGAACTTCGTGATGGCGAAGCGGAAACCGAAGTAGTAGATCGCCGCGAAGGCCAGGCCGATCGGGAGGATCAGCCAGGGCGAGGTGGCCTTGTTCCAGCCGAGGCCCAGGTCGATCAGACCGGCGGAGAAGGTGAAGCCCGCGTGGACCCCGAGCGCCCAGGTGACGGCCATGGACACGGCGGTCAGGACCGCGTGGATGGCGTACAGGACCGGCGCGATGAACATGAAGGAGAACTCGATCGGCTCGGTGACACCCGTGACGAACGAGGTGAGGGCGAGCGAGACCATCATGCCGGTGACCGCCTTGCGGCGCTCCGGACGGGCGCTGTGGGCGATGGCCAGGGCGGCGGCCGGCAGGCCGAACATCATGATCGGGAAGAAGCCGGTCATGAACTGGCCGGCGCTCGGGTCACCGGCCCAGAAGCGGTTCAGGTCACCGTGCACGACCGCACCGGCAGCGTCGGTGAAGTCACCGATCTGGAACCAGGCGACGGTGTTGACGAACTGGTGCATGCCGATCGGGATCAGCGCGCGGTTGATGAGGCCGAAGAGGCCCGCACCGATGGAGCCGAGGCCGGTCATCCACTCGCCGAAGTTGGCGATGAGCTCGCCGATCGGCTCCCAGGCCAGGCCGAAGAAGACACCGACGAGGACGCCGACGAAGGCCATGATGATCGGGACCAGGCGGCGGCCGTTGAAGAAGCCGAGCCAGTCCACCAGCTTGGTGCGGTGGAAGCGCTGCCACAGGACCGCGGCGAGCAGACCCATGATGATGCCGCCGAGGACACCCGGGTTGTTGTACGTCGCGGCGACGTCCACACCCTTGTTCTCGGTGGTGTTGATGACGGCCTCGGTCACCGGGAAGGCGGTGAGGACGTTCTTGTAGACCAGGAACCCGACCAGCGCCGCGAGGGCGGTGGAGCCGTCCGCCTTCTTGGCGAAGCCGATGGCGACACCGATGCAGAAGAGCAGCGGCAGGTTGGCGAAGACGGCGTCACCGGCGGTGGCGAACACCGTGGCGACCTTGCCCCAGCCGAGGCCGTCCTTGCCGAAGACGTCGGGCTGGCCGAGGCGCAGCAGGATACCCGCGGCCGGCAGGACGGCGATCGGCAGCTGAAGGCTGCGGCCGACCTTCTGCAGACCCTGGATCAGGCCGGAGCCCCGCTTCTTGGCGGGAGCGGCGGTGGCCGTACTCATCAACTTCCTCCAGTGGACAAGACGCTGCCTGGGGGCATGGCGAAGGGGGGTGGCGGCGTCTCAGGAAAGGGGAGGACCCCGGGCCGAAAGGCCTACGTGGTCTACACCACTCAGTGGTGTAGACCAGTTGTAGCACGGTGAGGTCCGCGTAAGGAACCCACCAATTCAGTGGTGGAAGACACAGTGGGACATACACGGCAAAGGCCTCCGGACCCTGTGGGTCCGGAGGCCTTCGTCTCCTCTATGGCTCCGATATGGCTGCCCTGAACAGGGCCTATGGCGTCGTGCGGGAGGACCTTCGGCGGTCTCGGGAGGGGGCTTCCGGCAGGTCCGGGAGCGGTCCACCGGCCCGTCCGGGCAGGACGTCCGCCGGGATCCGGGGGTGCTTCGGACCTCTTCCGGCCCGCGGCTCGCGCGGGCCGGAAGTCCCGGCGGGGCTCACGCCTTCGTGTTCTCCGCCTCCATCACCGCGATCTCCTCGTCGGTCTCCCGGCCCGGCGTCTTGATGTCCCATTTGGTGATCGCGAAGCGGAAGACGGCGTAGTAGACGACCCCGAAGCAGAGGCCGATCGGAATGATCAGCCAGGGCTTCGTCGCCAGGCTCCAGTTGATGAGGTAGTCGATCAGGCCGGCCGAGAAGCTGAAGCCGTCCTTGACGCCGAACGCCCAGGTGACCGCCATCGACACGCCCGTCAGCACCGCGTGCACCGCATACAGCGCCGGCGCCAGGAAGAGGAACGAGTACTCCAGCGGCTCGGTGATGCCGGTGACGAAGGAGGTCAGGCCGACCGACAGCATCAGACCGCCGACCTCCTTGCGTCGGGCCGGCTTCGCGCAGTGCGTGATCGCCAGCGCCGCCGCCGGGAGGGCGAACATCATGATCGGGAAGAAGCCGGTGAGGAACTGGCCGGCGTTCGGGTCGCCCGCGAGGAACATCGGGATGTCTCCGTGGACCGTCTGCCCGTCCGGCTTGGTGTAGCTGCCGAACTGGAACCACACCGGCACGTTCAGGAACTGGTGCAGGCCGATCACCAGCAGCGCGCGGTTCGCGACGCCGAAGATGCCGGCGCCCACCGAGCCCAGACCCACCAGCCAGTCCGAGAAGCTCTCCAGCGCGTCGCCGATCGGCGGCCAGATCCACAGGCAGAGGACGGCGAAGGCGATCGCCACGAAGGTCATGATGATCGGGACCAGTCGGCGGCCGTTGAAGAAGCCCAGCCAGTCCACCAGCTTGACCCGGTGGTAGCGCTGCCAGAACCAGGCGGCCAGCAGGCCCATGACGATGCCGCCGAACACCCCCGGGTTCTGGAAGGTGTACTCGGCGAAGGTCCGGTCGGGCCCCAGGCAGCCGCCCCCGATGTCCACGGTGCCTTCCGGGCAGCGTGTGGGGAAGGCGCGCAGCACGCTCCGGTAGACGAGGAAGCCGACCGCCGCCGCGAGCGCGGTCGAGCCGTCCGCCTTTTTCGCCATGCCGATCGCGACGCCGATGCAGAAGAGCAGCGGCAGGCCGAGGTCGGCGTTGAGCAGGGCGCCGCCCGCGGCGGCCGTGACCCTGGCGACGTCCGTCCAGCCCAGGCCGTCCTTGCCGAACACGTCGTCCTGACCCAGCCGGTTCAGGATGCCGGCCGCCGGAAGTACGGCGATCGGCAGCTGCAGGCTCCGGCCCATCTTCTGCAGCCCTTGGAACAGGCCGTTCCACCACTTCGGCTCTGGCACTGCTGCGGCGCTGCTCGCGCTCATCCGCGTCCTCCCTGACCGGCCCGTTTTTGGCAGTCGCGCCACGTGCGGCACACTGGTGTAGACCACTTGTGTTGCGATCGCATTTCACCCGCCTGAGGGCAGGTTGGTGCTGATCATCATCATTCGGCAGATACCGGGCATGTGCCCGCGTAGCTGGGCCAATCGTGGGTTACCGTGACGAAGCGGACCGCCCTGGTTGGTCGGTCGATCGGTCGACCGGTCGACAGCGCTCAGGCGCCGGACGCCGGACGCCGGATGTCAGTCGGACTCGTTCTTCGTAGAACTCAGGGAGAAACACATGGCCACCAAGGCTGAGAAGATCGTCGCCGGGCTCGGCGGCATCGAGAACATCGAAGAGGTCGAGGGCTGCATCACCCGCCTGCGCACCGAGGTCATCGACCCGAGCAAGGTCGACGAGGCCGCGCTGAAGGCCGCCGGCGCCCACGGCGTCGTCAAGATGGGCACCGCGATCCAGGTCGTCATCGGCACCGACGCCGACCCGATCGCCGCCGACATCGAAGACATGATGTGAGCTGAGCCCACCGGCTCGCACGCGCCCCCGCGCGCACCCGTACGTACGACAGGACCCCGACCGGACGCACCCGGACGGGGTCTTCTCGCAGCGACACGGGCCGGGGCCCGCACCGGCTAGGCTCGGTGCCATGTCTCGCATCGACGGCCGTACGCCCGAACAGCTCCGCCCGGTCACCATCGAACGCGGATGGAGCAAGCACGCAGAGGGCTCCGTCCTCGTCTCCTTCGGAGACACCAAGGTCTTCTGCACCGCCTCCTTCAGCGAAGGCGTCCCGCGCTGGCGCAAGGGCAGCGGCGAAGGCTGGGTCACCTCCGAGTACTCGATGCTGCCCCGCGCCACGAACACCCGCGGCGACCGCGAGTCCGTACGCGGCAAGATCGGCGGCCGCACCCACGAGATCTCCCGCCTGATCGGCCGCTCGCTGCGCGCCGTCATCGACTACAAGGCCCTCGGCGAGAACACCATCGTCCTGGACTGCGACGTCCTCCAGGCCGACGGAGGCACCCGCACCGCGGCCATCACCGGCGCCTACGTGGCCCTGGCCGACGCCGTCTCCTGGGGCCAGGGCAAGAAGCTGATCAAGGCCGGCCGCAAGCCCCTCACCGGCACCGTCGCCGCCGTCAGCGTGGGCATCGTCGACGGCGTCCCGCTCCTCGACCTCTGCTACGAGGAAGACGTGCGCGCCGAGACCGACATGAACGTGGTCTGCACCGGCGACGGCCGCTTCGTCGAGGTCCAGGGCACCGCCGAGGGCGAGCCCTTCGACCGCAAGGAACTCAACGCCCTCCTCGACCTGGCCGCCGGCGGCTGCGCCGACCTGGAAGCCCTCCAGCTCGGAGCCCTGGAACTCACGCTCTAGCGCTGGTGGCAACCGCGCGGCCGGTCCGCGCGTCTCTTGCGATACGGGTGCACGGCGTCGAAGCCGTGCACCCGTCCACGTATCCGCACGAATCCACCCGTCTGCATCCACATCCTCCTGGGGGCCGAAGTGAAGTCGAAGTACCGCCTGGCAGCCGTCGCCCTGACGGCAGCGCTCGCCATACCCGCGATCACCTCCTGCGACGCGATCTCCACGGCGATGGACTGCGCGAGCACGGCCGTCGCGATCACGGACGGCGCGAACGACCTGCAGCAGGCGGTCTCGCAGGCCGGCAACAGCCCGCAGGACGCCCAGAACGCGCTCAACGCGATCGAGGAGAACCTCAAGAAGGTCGGCGACCAGACGGACAACGCCGACCTGAGCAAGGCCATCTCCTCGATGAACACCGCCGTCCAGAACGTCCGCACCTCCATCGAGAGCGGCACCACGACCCCCGACGTCACGCCGGTCGCGGACGCGGCGAAGGAAATCTCCAAGGTCTGCACCCCGGGCTGACCCCGGCCGGGGCCTGAGCCCGGCCCGGGATAATGGCGCCATGACCTCGACGACGCCGACGACGCCCTCCGCCAGCTCTCCCAGCCGCCTGATCCTCGCCACGCGCAACGCGGGCAAGGTCACCGAGCTCCACGCCATCCTGTCCGCCGCCGGCCTGCCGCACGAGCTGGTCGGCGCGGACGCGTACCCGGAGATCCCGGACGTCAAGGAAACCGGCGTCACCTTCGCCGAGAACGCCCTCCTCAAGGCCCACGCCCTGGCCCGGGCCACCGGCCTGCCGGCCGTGGCCGACGACTCGGGCCTCTGCGTCGACGTCCTGAACGGCGCCCCCGGCATCTTCTCGGCCCGCTGGGCCGGCGCCCACGGCGACGACAAGGCGAACCTGGAGCTCCTCCTGGCCCAGCTCGGCGACATCGACGACGCCCACCGCGGAGCCCACTTCTTCTGCGCGGCCGCCCTCGCCCTCCCGGACGGCACGGAACGCGTGGTCGAAGGCCGGCTCCTGGGCACCTTGCGTCACACCCCGTCGGGCACGGGCGGCTTCGGCTACGACCCGATCCTCCAGCCCCTGGGCGAGTCCCGCACCTGCGCGGAACTCACGGCGGCGGAAAAGAACGCCATCTCCCACCGAGGCCAGGCCTTCCGCGCCCTGGTCCCGGTGGTCCGGGAACTGCTGGGCTGAGCCCTTCCGCATGCCGAAGGCCCCGTACGCGACATCTGCGTACGGGGCCTTCGGCGTGGTGTGCGGTTGGGGGGACTCGAACCCCCACGGGTATTAACCCATTTGGACCTAAACCAAACGTGTATGCCAATTCCACCACAACCGCGACATCCGACCCAATTCAGACATCGCGCCCGGTTGAGTCGGGCTCAGTCTACGGGGCGACCGGGTCGGGTGGCAGGTTTGGGGCGACGGTTGCGACACCACGTGTCCGCCAGGGAGTGGCAGTTGGGGCACGGGCGGCGGAGATCCTCTCGGCGATCGTCGAGTCGGTCGCCGCCGATGCGGTGGATGTGCGGGTCAGATGCCCAGATCCTTGATGATCTTGGCTACGTGGCCCGTGGCCTTGACGTTGTAGAGGGCGCGTTCGACCTTGCCCTCCTCGTCGACGATCACCGTGGAGCGGATGACACCGGTGACGGTCTTGCCGTACAGCTTCTTCTCGCCGAACGCCCCGTACGCCGTCAGGACCTCCTTGGAGGGGTCGCCGACCAGGGTGACCTTCAGGTGCTCCTGCTCGCGGAACTTCGCCAGCTTCTCCGGCTTGTCCGGGGATACGCCGATGACGTCGTAACCGGCCGTGGCCAGGACCGCCAGGTTGTCCGTGAAGTCGCAGGCCTGCTTCGTGCAGCCCGGCGTCAGCGCGGCCGGGTAGAAGTACACGATGACCTTGCGGCCCTTGTGGTCGGCGAGCGAGACCTCGTTGCCGTCCGCGTCGGGCAGGGTGAATGCGGGGGCGATGTCGCCCGGCTCAAGTCGCTCGCTCATTCTCAACAGTCTCCTCAAGAGGGGATCGGTACGGTGTCGAGACTAAGCTGCTGACAGACTGTTCATGGTGGGCTACACCCGCCATGGGACCGACCATGACGACGGAGGCAGCGCGGTGCCGGAAGCCAGGACCCCCGCACAGATCGAGGCGGACATCGTCCGCCGCCGCGAGCAGCTCGCCGAGGCGCTCGACGAGATCGGGGTGCGCATGCATCCCAAGACGATCGTCGGGGACGCCAAGGCGAAGGTCGTCAGCAACGTCGACCACGTAGTCGGCCGCGCGGTGGCGACGGTCAACCGCGTCGTCACCGACGCCCGCGACGGGCTGCGCAACGAGGACGGCACCCCGCGCGTCGAGCGGATCGTGCCGGTCGCGCTGCTCGCGGCCGGAGTCGTGGGCCTGCTGGTGATGTCGGCGCGACGCAAGCGCTGATGACCCTGGGGGGTGCGGGGCGGGTGTGGGCGGGTAGGTTCGGTGCGTGAGCGAGAACACCACCACCCACGACAAGCTGCCCATTCGCATGCTCCACGACCGCGTGCTCGTGAAATCCGATACGCCGGAGGGCGAGCGACGCTCGGGCGGCGGCATCCTGATTCCGGCGACGGCCGCGGTGGGCAAGCGGCTGGCCTGGGCCGAGGTGGTCGCGGTCGGGCAGAACGTACGGACCGTCGAGCCGGGCGACCGGGTGCTGTACGACCCCGAGGAGCGGGCCGAGGTGGAGGTGCGCGGGGCGACGTACCTGCTGATGCGGGAGCGGGACCTGCACGCCGTGGCCGCGGAGCGGCTGGGGTCGGAAGACTCCACGGGGCTCTATCTCTAGCCCGCGCGCAGATCGGGGAACGGGCCGGTGACCCTCGTCACCGGCCCTTTTCGTTCGGTTTTGCTACGGTGGTGAGGAACCCCCGACGAGACGCGCCGTACCGGGTCGCCCTTGGCCAGTGGCCAGTGGCTGCATGACAAGACGACGCACCCCGTTCCGCTCTCGTTCCGGAGGTGCCTGTCATGGCCTGGGTTCTGCTTCTTCTCGCCGGTCTGCTCGAAGTCGGCTGGTCGATCGGCATGAAGTTCACCGAGGGGTTCACGCGGCTGTGGCCGAGCGTGTTCACGGGCGCGGGCATCGTGGCGAGCATGGTGCTGCTGTCGTACGCCGCCAAGACCCTGCCGATCGGTACGGCGTACGGCGTCTGGGTCGGTATCGGTGCGGCCGGGGCGGCGGTGCTCGGTATGGCGGTGCTGGGTGAGCCCGTCACCGCCGCCCGGATCTTCTTCATCTGTCTGCTGCTGGTCGCCGTGGTGGGGCTGAAGGCGACCTCCGGTCACTGAGTCGGCGGTTCGCCGGTTCGCCGGTTCGCCGGGCTACGGGGTACTGGTTACTCCAGCAGGTCCGCCGGTGGGCGCAGGCCTTCGGTGGCGCCGCCTTGGGCGCCCGTCGTGGTGCCGGTCGTGGTGCCGCCGTCGGTCTGGCCCGCGGTGTTCTGACCGCCGGTGGTCTCGCCGCCCGTGTTCTGCCCACCCGTGTTCTGGCCGCCGGTGGTCTGCCCGCCGTCCGTCCGGCCGCCCGTGTTCTGGCCCCCGGTGTTCTGCCCGCCCGTGTTCCGGCCTCCGTCCGTCTGTCCGCCCGTCGACGGGGTCCGCGTCGGGCGGCCCGGCCGGCCCGAGGGGCGGTCGCCCGGTGTCTCCTCCTCGGACTGGGTCGGGTCCGGCTCCTCGGGCGGAGGCGGCGGAGGCCGGTTCGCGCCCGGCATGAGCTCCAGGTCGAACTCCACGGGGTCGCGGTCGGTCAGGGCCGTCTTCGTGTACTGGGCCCAGATCCGGGCCGGATAGCCGCCGCCCCCGATGCGGGCCTCGCCGAGTGCTCCGTAGAGGGATTCCAGAGAGCCGGTGTCCGGGTCCTGGCCCATCATCGAGACGACCGTGACCAGGTCCGGGGTGTACGCCGCGAACCAGGCCGAGCGGTCCAGTTCGCCGGTGCCCGTCTTGCCGGCGGCGGGGTGGCCGGCGGCCAGGGCGGCCGTACCGGTTCCGTTGTCCACGACGCTGACCAGCATGGACGTCGTGGTGTCGGCGGCTTCGCGGCTGACGGCCTGGGCCGGGTCGCGCGCCGGGAGGGGGACGGTGTCCCCCTCCTTGGTGATCTTCTCGACGAAGGTGTGCGGGGTGCGGCGGCCGTGTGCGGCGAGGGTCGCGTAGGCCTGGGTCATGTCCAGGACGCTGGCCTGCATGGTGCCCAGTGCCATGGCCGGTCCCGGGTCGAAGTTCGGAGTGTTCTCGGGGATGCCGAGGGCGATGGCGGTCTGCTTGACCTTGTCGGTGCCGACGTCGACGACCATCTGGGCGAAGACGGCGTTGACGGAGAGGTCGGTGGCGGCGTTGACGGTGATGTTGCCGTAGCTGACCTGCCCCTCGTTCTCGGGCATGTAGGGGATGCGGGTGCCGACGACGCGCCGCTTGTTGTCGCCGTTGTAGATCGTGTACGGGGTGATCGTGCGGCCGTCCTGGGTGCGGGAGTCGTTCTGCACGGCGGAGGCGAAGACGAACGGCTTGAAGGTGGAGGCCACTTGGTAGTCGTGCCGGGTGGCGTTGTTGACGTACTGCTTCGTGTAGTCGATGCCGCCGTACATGGCGACGACCTTGCCGGTGGCCGGATCGATGGAGACGGCTCCGGTGCGTACGACGCGGTCCGCCTTGTGCTTGACCGGGTCGAGCTTGCTGACCATCTTGTCGTTGACGGCGTCGACCATGGCGGTCTGGCGGGCCCTGTCGATGGTCGTGGTGATGCGGTAGCCGCCCTCGGCGAGGGTCTTGTCGTCGAGGATCTTGTTCTCGGCGATGTAGTCCTTGATGGCTTCGACGAGGTAGCCGCGCTGTCCGGAGAGACCGGCGGCCGGGCGCACCTTGCCGGGCTCGGGGAACCGGGTGGCCGCGCGTTCGGCGGGCGTCATCCAGCCCTTCTTGACCATGCCGTCGAGCACGTAGTTCCAGCGGGCGAGCGCGCGTGCGCGGCCCTGGGGGTGGGCGACGACGTCGAAGGCGCTGGGGGAGTTGAGGAGGGTGGCGAGGTAGGCGCCTTCTGCGGTGGTGAGTTTGCCGACGTCCTTGCCGTAGTAGGCCTGGGCGGCGGCCTGGATGCCGTAGGCGTTGCGGCCGAAGTAGCTGGTGTTCAGGTATCCCTCGAGGATGTAGTTCTTCGACTTCTCACGACCGAGCTTGATCGCGATGAAGAACTCCTTCACCTTCCGCTTGATCGTCTGTTCCTGACCCAGGTAGTAGTTCTTGACGTACTGCTGGGTGATGGTCGATCCGGACTGGGTGCCCTTGCCGGTCGCGGTGTTCCAGGCGGCGCGCAGCATCGCCGCGGGGTCCACCGCCCGTTCGGAGTGGAAGTCGCGGTCTTCGGCGGCCAGTACGGTTTCCTGGACGGTCCGGGGGATCTGGGAGAGCGGCACGTTGACGCGGTTGACCTCGCCGTCGCGGGCGAGCTGGGTGCCGTCGGTGTAGAGGTAGACGTTGGACTGCGCCGTGGCGGCCGCGTTGGCGGGCGGGATGTGGACCAGCAGGTAGCCGGCCACGAGGGCGCCGCCGACGAGCAGGGCGAGCAGCAGGAACGCGCCCAGGACCATGCGCCAGGTCGGGAGGAGCCGGCGCCAGCCGGTGCGCTTGCGCTTGGCCTTCCCGGCCGCCTTGGCCCGCTGTTTCTCCGCCCTCTTCGCTTCCTTGGGCGTGGGCGCCGCTCCGGGCTGCGGGGCCGCGCCGGTGGTCTGCTGCCCGTCGGGGGTGTCGGGATCGCGAGGCGTCCATCCGGGCGGTGGTGACGGGTCGCTCATCTCCGGGACTCCTCGGCGCCGTACGAAATATCCACATCTGTACCTCATGTTGTCTACCCGATGGCCACCGGTTCCGCTCCGGACGGGCGTAATTCGTTCGCGTGGATCGCCCCTCCGCACTAAGCTCGCGCGCTTTGGCCGACGTAGGAACGACGCAGCAACGACCGGGGAAACGGAGGGGATGGGGTGCGCCAGCCGGTGAGGGGACGAGCCGGGCTCTACGGGGCGGTCGCGGCCGGGGGCTTTCGCAGGTACGCCACCTACGGGACGGCCACCGCGGCCGGGGTGTTCACCAACACCGTGTTCGGCTTCATCCTGGCCTACACGTACATCGCGCTCTGGGACGAACGGCCGGGTCTCGGCGGCTACGACCAGTCCGAGGCCCTCACCTTCATGTGGGTCAGTCAGGCGCTGCTCTCCGCCGGAGCGCTGATCGGGGGCGGCTTCCAGGAGGAGTTCCAAGAACGCGTCCGTACGGGTGACATCGCCGTCGACCTGTACCGTCCGGCCGACCTCCAGGCGTGGTGGCTCGCGGGCGACCTGGGCCGGGCGGGGTTTCAACTCCTGGGCCGCGGCGTAGCGCCGCTGGTGATCGGAGGGCTCGCCTTCCAACTGGCGCTGCCCACCGATCCGCTGCGCTGGCTGCTCTTCCTCGTCTCCGTGTTCCTCGGGCTGGTGGTGAGCTTCGCGCTGCGCTACCTGCTGGGGCTGGCGGCCTTCTGGCTGATGGACGGGGCCGGGATCAACCTGATGGCCACCGTCGTCTCCATCTTCTTCTCCGGGATGCTGCTGCCGCTGACCGTTTTCCCGGGCGGCTTCGGGGAGTTCGTGCGCCTCCTGCCCTGGGCGGCGATGCTCCAGGTGCCGGTGGACGTGCTGCTCGGCGGGGGCGGCGGGGCCGCCGATACGGCGGGGGCGCTGGGCTTCCAGGCCGCCTGGGCGGTGGTTCTGCTCGGGCTGGGCCGGCTGGTGCAGTCGGCCGCGACGCGGAAGGTGGTGGTTCAGGGTGGATGAGCGGGTGGCGCGGGCAGGGGGCGCGGTGACTGCCCTGGCGGAGAGGCCGGTGGAGCCCGGGCTCCTCGTCCCGCAGCGCAGCCGGGTCCTGGAAGGGCTGCGCGGCTACGGGCTGATCGCCGCGATGTGGATCCGGTCGACGATGACGTACCGCACGTCCTTCTTCCTTTCGACCCTCGGCAACGCGGCCATCACGCTCCTCGACTTCGTCGCGATCACGATCATGTTCTCGCACGTGGACGAGCTGGGCGGTTTCACGCTGCCCGAGATCGCCCTGCTGTACGGGTCCTGCTCGGCCTCCCTGGGCCTGGCCGACCTGCTGCTCGGCAACACCGACCGGATCGGCTCCCGGATCCGCGACGGCTCCCTCGACACCATGCTGGTGCGCCCGGTCCCGGTGCTCGCCCAGGTGGCGGCCGATCGCTTCGCGCTGCGCCGGCTGGGGCGGATCGTGCAGGGGCTCGCGGTGCTGGGGTGGGCGGTCTCGGAGCTGGACCAACTGCACTGGACGGTCGGGAAGGTGCTGATGGTGCCCGTGATGATCACGGCCGGGGCGGCGATCTTCGGCGCGGTGATGGTGGCCGGGGCGGCCTTCCAATTCGTCGCCGGGGACGCCGCGGAGGTGCAGAACAGCTTCACCTACGGCGGCTGCACCATGCTCCAGTACCCGCCGACCGTCTTCGCGAAGGACCTGCTGCGCGGGGTGACCTTCATCGTGCCGCTCGCCTTCGTCAACTGGCTGCCCGCCCTGTACGTGCTGGGCCGGCCCGATCCGCTGGGGCTGCCGGGGTGGGTGGCGTACGCGAGCCCGCTGGTGGCCTTCGTGGTGTTCCTCCCCGCGTCGCTGGCCTGGCGCGCGGGAGTCCGTTCGTACCGCAGTGCGGGGAGCTAGCCGTGTCGGATGCGCTGATTTCATTGCACGAGGTCGAGAAGGTCTTCGACGTACGGCGCAGGGTGGGCCTGGTGCGCCGGGAGAAGCGGCGGGTCAGGGCCGTGGACGGGATCAGCTTCGAGGTGGCTCGGGGCGAGATGGTCGGCTACATCGGGCCCAACGGCGCCGGCAAGTCGACCACCATCAAGATGCTGACCGGCATCCTCACCCCGAGCGGCGGCCGGCTGCGGGTCGCCGGCATCGACCCGGCGAGGGAGCGGCTGCGCCTGGCACACCGGATCGGCGTGGTGTTCGGGCAGCGCACGACGCTGTGGTGGGACCTGCCGCTGAAGGACTCGTACGCGCTGATGCGGCGGATGTACCGGATCCCGCCGGCGCGGTTCGCGCAGAACATGGAGCGCTGCGTGGACCGGCTCGACCTCGCCGCGCTGCTCGACGTGCCCGTGCGGCAGTTGTCGCTGGGGCAGCGGATGCGCGGGGACATCGCGGCGGCGCTGCTGCACGACCCGGACGTGCTGTACCTGGACGAGCCGACCATCGGGCTGGACGTGGTGAGCAAGGCGAGCGTACGGGGCTTCCTGCGGCAGCTGAACGAGGAGCTCGGCACGACGGTGCTGCTGACCACGCACGACCTCCAGGACATCGAGCAGCTGTGCGAGCGGGTGATGGTGATCGACCACGGGCGGCTGGTGTACGACGGATCGCTGGGCGGGCTGCACACGGCGGGCGGCGCGGACGGTGCGGTGGTGAGCGAGCGGACGCTGGTCGTGGACCTGGAGCGGGAGCTCCCGCCGATCGAGGTGGCGGGGGCGCGGGTGGTGAAGGTGGAGGGCGCGCGGCAGTGGCTGGCGTTCCCGGCGCGGGCTTCGGCGGCTCCGCTGGTGGCGGCGGTGGCGGCGGAGTACCCGCTGCTGGACCTGTCGGTGCGGGAGCCGGACATCGAGGACGTGATCGCGCGGATGTACGCGGGGCGGGGGTAGGGGGGGCGGGGGTAGGGGGTGGGGATGGCAGGGCGGGGATAAATCAGGGGCAACCCTGAGCTGGAGCGGGGTTCGGGCCGTACCGCTCGCCGGGGTGACTGCTTAGGCTGGTGCGCATGAGTGACGAGCGGCCTGAGAAGCCGTTGCCCGAGGGGTCGCTGCCCGAGAAGTCGTTGCCTGAGAAGCCGTTGCCCGAGAAGTCGGGGTCCGAGGAGTCGCTGCCCGGGACGGCGGCGCCCGGGACGGGAGCGCCCGGAGGGCCGTCGACGTCGCCGTCGTCGGCATCCGGGTCGGCATCGGCGGCCGTTCCGCTGCCGGAGCTGCGGGCTTCGGACGCCGACCGGGAGCGGGTGGTGGACCGGCTGCGGGACGCCGTCGCCGAGGGCCGGCTCGACATGGACGAGTTCGAGGAGCGGTTGGACGCGGCCTACCGGTCCCGTACGTACGCCGAGCTCGAACCGCTGACGCGGGATCTGCCCGCGCTCGGCGCGACGGCCCCGATCGCGGCCGCCCCGGTGGCCCCGGTCGGGCTGACGAAGGCGGTGCCGGCGGGGTCGGCGGCCGACTGGCCGGCCCGGATCGTGGGCGGCGGAGGGGCGGCGGGCGGCCCGGCCATGGCCGTGGCGGTCATGTCGGGCTTCCAGCGCAAGGGGAACTGGACCGTGCCCGCCCGGTTCCACGCGGTGGCGTTCTGGGGCGGCGGCGAGATCGACCTGCGCGAGGCGAGCTTCGCGGAGCGGGAGGTGGTGATCAACTGCGTCGCCATCATGGGCGGCATCCAGATCATCGTGCCGCCGGGCGTCGAGCTCGACGTACGGGGCATCGGCGTGATGGGCGGCTTCGACCAGACCGACAGCCCCGGCCCGGTGGAGCCGGGGGCCCCGCGGGTGGTCGTGACGGGCCTCGCCTTCTGGGGCGGGGTCGAGGTGAAGGTGAAACCGCCGAAGCAGCGGGCAGTCGCGAAGCAGAAGCCGCGCAAGGAGTTGTAAGGGTGGAAGGGAGCCGAGGGCTGTGAGGAGCCAAGGGCGGTAAGGGGCCGGCCGGGCTGTTCGGGGCCCGCGGTCCACAGACGGGGAGACCAGTACGGCGCGCCGGGAACTCCCCGGGCGCCCCGGGAGTCGGATCCTATGAAGTCGGACGCTTTGCGGACGAAACCGTCGCCCGGGGGAAGGCAGGAGCACGTGGAGCAGGGCAGCACGACGGCTACGTCGGCGGCGGAGGCCGAGCCACCGCCGACGCCACCGCCATCGACCGCACGGGGCGGCTTCGTGTTCAGCGAGGCGGACGAGGAGCGCCGCCGCGGCGTCCGCCGGATGAAGCGCACCGCCACCGGCCTGCTCGTCCTGGTCGCGCTGGTCTACGTAGCGGCGAAGTGGGCGGAGCGCGCGGGTGCGGGCGGCTGGGCCGGGTACGTCGCGGCCGCGGCCGAGGCGGGCATGGTCGGCGCGCTCGCCGACTGGTTCGCCGTCACCGCTCTGTTCCGGCGGCCGCTCGGCCTGCCCATCCCGCACACGGCAATCATCCCGACGAAGAAGGACCAGCTCGGCGTCTCGCTCGGGGAGTTCGTCGGGGAGAACTTCCTTTCCGCCGACGTGGTGCGTACGAGGCTCCACGCCCTCGGCATCGGCGGCCGGCTCGGCACCTGGCTGGCCGAGCCCGCCCACGCCGACCGGGTCACGGCGGAGCTGGCCACGGCCCTGCGCGGGGCGCTGACGGTCCTGCGGGACTCCGATGTGCAGGCCGTCGTGGGCGAGGCGATCACGCGGCGGGCCGAGACGGCGGAGATCGCGCCGGGGATCGGCAAGACGCTGGAGAAGGTCGTCGCGGACGGCGGCCACCGACGGGTCGTGGACCTGGTGTGCGCGCGGGCGTACGACTGGCTGGTCACCCACGCCGATTCGGTGGAGGCGGCAGTGCAGGGCGGGGCGCCCGGCTGGACCCCGAGGTTCGTGGACCGCAAGATCGGCGACCGCGTCTACAAGGAACTGCTCCGCTTCGTCCAGGAGATGCGGGACATGCCGGAGCACCCGGCGCGCGGCGCGGTGGACCGCTTCCTCGCGGACTTCGCGGCGGACCTCCAGTCGGACACGGAGACGCGGGCGCGGGTGGAGCGCCTGAAGTCGGAGCTCTTGCAGCGCGAGGAGATCCAGGACGTGATCGCCTCCACCTGGACGGCGGTCCGCTCGATGATCATCTCGGCGGCGGAGGACGAACGGAGCGCGCTGCGCCTGCGGGTCCGCTCCTCGCTGATGTCCCTGGGCGCCAGGCTGGCCACGGACGGCCGCCTCCAGGACAAGGTGGAGGGCTGGATCGAGGGCGCGGTGGTCTACGTGGTCACCACGTACCGGACGGAGATCACCTCGCTGATCACGGAGACGGTGGCCGGCTGGGACGCGGAGCACACCTCGCGCAAGATCGAGGCCCACATCGGCCGCGACCTCCAGTTCATCCGCATCAACGGCACGGTGGTCGGCGCTCTGGCGGGCCTCCTGATCTACACGGTGTCGCGGGCCTTCGGCGCGTAGCGGCGCGGCGGGCGGGGCGGGGGCTCTGCGGCACGGGGGTTCCGCGCAAACGGCGGTGTGCGGGGTCAGTGCCGACCTGGTGGGCCGGGGCCGGTGGCCGGTGGCCGGTGGCGGGTGGCAGGGCCGCTGGCAGGGTTGCTGGGCGACGCGCTGTCCGGGGACGCCCGACCTCGGTCCCTGGCCAGTGCCCGTGCCCGTGCCCGTGCCCGTGCCGAGCGCGCCCTGCGCCCGTGTCGGGCCTGGGCTGTGCGGCGCGCCTACCCCCGCACCGATGCGTACCTCGTACCGGTGCCGGGCCCGGCACCGGTACGGGGTACGCAGGCCCGGCGGGTGGGATCGTAAGCGGGCCGGGGCCCCGGGCGAGTCAGCCCCGGTCGGCGACGGCCCAGGACGCGGCGGCCACCACGCCCGCGGCGCCGATGACGGCCGGCCAGGCGCCTACCTTCTTCGCCAGCGGGTGCGCACCGGCGAACCCGGCGAGGTACAGCGCACCGAGTCCGGCCGCGGCGGGGGCGCCGCCGCGCTTGTGCCACTCCCGCCCGGCCACGACCCCCGCGGCGCCGAGCACGACACCGCCGAGGGGCCGCTTCTTGGTCCACCGCGCGACGGCGTAACCCCCGACCAGACCGGCGGCCGCCACCACAGAGCTCGGTACCCGTGCCATGCTGTCCAACTCCCTCACCTCATCGGTTCATCACTTCATACGCTCACGCTTGCGCACCCCCGAGGCTAACTCGACGGGCTAGCCCGACCCCTTGACCACCCGTCGGGCCCCCACCGCGCCCAACACCAGTACGGCGCCGCCGATCACCGAATCCGGCACCGCGTCCCGTACACCGCGCGGCAGCACCGCCACCACGCCCAACACGAGCAGGAACGCGAGCCCGCACCCGGCGGCGGCCCGAAGCAGTCTGTCCACGGGCTGCTCAACGCGGCCGCCGGGCCGCCCGACACGGACCGCACCGAGGGGATTTGTCGCACACTCGCCGGATCCGCGCGATGTCTGCTCAGGGAACCCGATGGGCATAAATTCAATCTCCCACCCAAAGGGGCAAACCACCTCGCCCCCTCCCGCCCCTCCCATCCCACATCAGGAGCCAGGACATCGTGATCTGCTACGGACAGGCCGTCCTCGACCTCGCGGACGAACTGGTCGACGCCTACGCCGACGTCTTCTCCGCCCCGCCGTGGAACGAAGACGAAGAAACCATTCGCCAGTTCGCCACCCGCCTCCCGGCCGACGCCCGGCGCCGTGGTTTCCGTACCGCCTTCATCCAGTCCGCCACCGGCATCGACGGCTTCGCCACGGGCTGGATCACCCCGGCGGCCTTCCCGAAGAACCGCGCGTACGCCCAGGTCGCGGCGCAGCTCGGCTCGGCCCGGGTGAAGGAACTCCTCACCGGGGCGCTGGAGATAGACGAACTCGCGGTACGCCCCTACGCGCGCGGCCGCGGCACCGCCCGGGACCTCCTCACCGAGATCACCACCGACGCCCCGGACCGCCGCGCCTGGCTGCTGACCAGCCGGCTGGCCAAGAACACGGTGGCCACGTACCGCCGCCTGGGCTGGCACGAGGTCGCGGCCCTACCCGGCACGGAGACGGGCGTCATTGTCTTCCTCTCCCCGGACCACCCGAACCGCGCGGGGTAGCCCGGCCGGGCTGCCCGCCCGCGCGGCAGCCGCCGCCTGGCAGCCCGCCGGGAACGGCACGTGTCCGGCCGGCGACCGCCGAGAGGTGCCCCTTTCATCGCAGGTACCCGAGCGCGTCCCTTACGCCTGGCCACCCACCTGACCGGCAGGCCCACCGCCCACCGGCCCGTCGGCCCACCGCCCACCGGCCCAACGCCCATCGGCCCAACGCCCATCGGCCCGTTGGCCCACCGGCCGGGACCCGGGGACATTCGGGGTCCCCGGTCGTCGTGTTCCTCCTCCTTCAGCCTGACCTGACCTGACCTGACCGGATCGGACCGGCCGCCATGCGAGCGACAGGTCTCGCGATGCGAAGGGTGGGCGGACGACGCGGGACACACCGGGAGAGCGCCCAAGGACTGCCCCGAAACATCGTCCGGCGGGGCGTCCGAGCCACGCGGGCGGGGCATACCGCGCCCATGAACCCCACGACGCGCACGACATGCACCACACACGCCGGACACGCCCCGCGCCCGGCTCACCCGGCCCCGGCCACGGAGCAAGCAGCCCCGGCGCCCGGCACGCACCAGGCGCACCCAGCGCAGCCCAGGCCGGCCACCCGGCCCAGGCGGGCCTGTGAGGCCACCTCCACGGCCCGTCGCCAACTCAACCTCGCCACCCGCCACCAACTCACCACCACCGCAGGCATCCCACCCGGCACGATCACCTCCCGCACGCGCCCCGGCGGACCCTGGCAGCGGCTGCTGCCCCGGGTGTACCTCCTCCAGACCGGCCCCCCGGACCACCGCCAACGCGCCCTCGCAGCCGTCCTCTACGCCGCCGAGCCCGGCTCCGACCCGCTCTCCGGCGAGACCGCCGCCCTCACCGGCGGTGCGGCCCTCGCCCTGCTCGGCATCCGCGAAGCCCCGTACACCCCGGCCGACGTCCTGATCCGCGCCCCGCGCCGGCTTTCCGGGTCCCCGGACGTACGCCCGTACCCGACCACCCGCTGGCCCCGCACCATCACCGTCTCCGGCATCCCGAGCACCCGCCCGGTACGCGCGGCCGCGGACTTCGCGGCCCGGACCGAGGAGCCGGCGGACCGGATCCGCTCGGTCCTCGCGCAGGTCGTCCAGTCCGGCTGGTGCCACCCGCAGGACCTGCACGCCGAACTCCGTGCGGCCCGCCTCCTGGCCCGCCCCGCGATCCGCGCGGCGGCGGCGGAACTCCTCGCCGGAGTCCGCTCGGTCGCCGAGGCCCAGGCCCGCGACGTCCTCTCCACCACAGACCTGCCGACCCCCCTGTGGAACGCGCGCCTCCACACCCCGGACGGCACGTTCCTGGCGAGCCCGGACGCCTACTGGCCCGACGAGGGCGTGGCCCTGGAGATCGACTCGGCGGAGTACCACTACAGCCGCGACTCCTGGCACGCCACCCTCCGCCGCCGCCTCCACCTGGAGTCCCACGGCATCCTGGTGGTCAGCGCCACCCCGTCGATGATCCGCGACACCCCGTCGGAAGTCATCGCAGCCCTCCGCACCCTCCTCACCCTCGCCACCACCCGCCCCACCTCACCCACAGCCCTGGCCCGCGGCCACCAACAACTGACGCTGTTTCGGCCCGACTCCTGATCCCCGATGGCTACTTCCCTCAACTCGGGAAGCCACTCGAGGGAGGGGAGCGTGTCGAGATGTGGTCGGTTGTAGGTCGGCTGCAAGCGAGATGTGACCGGTAGGGATTGACTCGAGTTGATCTCTGCGTAGCGTCGTGGCATGACGATGCGGGATTTGCTTTTTGAGGTCGCACACACCTATGACCAGGGCGCGGGAACGGGAGCCGATGTTCCTGCGCAGAAGGCGCTTCGAGCGGTGTCCAGTCGTACCGATCTCGGCGTGCTGGAAGGTTGGAAGGTGGCTGGGTACGGCGGGAACGGCGATGCAGCCTTTGCGCCATGGATCGGCGTGTTCGATCTGAAGATCAATCGCGATCCGCAGGCCGGTTTGTACCTTGCGTACATCTTCAGCATGGACATGAAATCAGTGACCTTGACCTTGCAACAGGGAGTCACGGATCTGAGTAGGAAGATCAAGGGGAAGAAGGCCTTCCTTGCGCATCTTGAACAGCAGGCCGATCAGCTCTACGCGTCTCTGCCGGAGGTCTTGGCACAAGAGTGGAACTATCGCCCGTCGTTCGGTCCGAGCAAGCGCCCGGAATCGTACGAAGCGGCAAGTGTGGTGGCTCGACGGTACGAAACCGGTGGCCTGCCTCCAGAGGAACAGCTCCAGCAGGATCTGCGAGTAGCCGAGGGCTTTCTGCAGATCGCGGCTGAGGCGGATGCGGAGATGCGCGCCGCACGGGAGGGCGAGCAGGTTCCGGCTCAGCCGATGAGGAAGCGGAAGCCCGGAGTGGTAGCGGCGGTGGGATTCAAACCGGGGAACAGCGATGCCTACGTGGCAAATATCGCGGCTCATCAACAGGTGAAGGGCCGTAAGCATGAGCTGCTGATCGAGCAATTCGTCACGTACATCAAGGGCCGGCACTACACGGCGACAAACCTACGGATCCACCCCAAGGACCTGACGCTCCAACTGGAGGAAGTGGCGGCAGCCGATGCCCCGGAGTGGCTCGTTGAAGCCAAGGTTCTGAGGAACGGCAACGCCGCTGCCGCCGTGCGTGAAGCCGTTGGTCAACTAAGGGAGTACAGCTACTTCCTCTACCGAGGGAAGGGGCTGGACGCCCCCCGCCTCATCGGCCTGTTCTCGGAGGACATCGGCGCTTACGCGTCCTACCTCGAAGACCAGAACATCGCCGCCATCTGGCAGACCAGCGATGGTTGGCAAGGAACAACCACCGCTGCTGCATGGGGAATGGTCGACTGATCAGGGAGCCGGCGCCCCGTGGCACTCCCCGTACGGCCTGCCCGACGTGCACCAGCAGGGGGTGGTGGGGGTCGGGGGCCACGGGGTGGCTTTGCCTCGGGCGGCCAGGGTGGTGGCGTATTCCGCCAGGAGGGACGGGGAGGACGGGGAGGTTTTTTCCGAGGCGGCGAAGGCTTCGTATGACGGGACGCTGGCCGTGACGATGCCCAGGTTCGTCGTGCCCGAGGCGGCCAGGCTGCGGAGGGAGGCTTCGACCTGGGCCAGGTGGGCGTCGTGGGAGGGGTACTCCGCCGAGAGGGTGGGGTACGAGGTGAGGAGCTCTGCCAGTTCGCGCGCCGGCCAGTGGAGGATGGCCACCGGGAAGGGGCGGGAGAGCGCGGCGCGGCGGTCGCCGAGTTCCGCGCGCAGGCGGGCGATCTCGGCGCGGAGTTCGGCGGGGTCGTCGGAGCCGAGGGCCCAGATGCGCTTGGGGTCGTGGAGTTCGTCCAGCGGGATCGGGCCGATGTGGCGGGTGTCCGCGACCATGTCCCAGTCGTCGTGGGGGAGTCCGAGGAGGCGGCGTACGCGGTGGCGGCCGGTGAGGAGCGCTGTCGTGGCGGGGGTGAGAGGGGTGTTGTCCGGGGCCAGGAGGGTGGCTGCCTCCGTGAAGCACTCGTGGGAGGCCTCGAGTTCGTCGTGGGCCTCCAGGGCCTCGGCGATGACCTCCCAGGGGGCGGGGTCCGAGGGGGCCGCCGCACGGATGCCCTGGATGAGGGCGCGGGCCTCGGGCTCGTGGCCGTACTCCCAGAGGTTGGCCGCCTGGAGGGCCTTGATGAGGGAGGGGTCGTCGACCGTTTCCCCGGCCAGGAGTTGGTCGTAGAGGGCGCTCGCCCGTTCGCGTTCGTCGGCCAGTTCGAGGTGGGCCGCGGCCTGGAGGAGCAAGGGCTCCTGGTCCTCGGGGTAGCGGGTCGCCGTGCGGATGAGGCGCTCGGCTTCGGCGATGTGCTCGGCAGGCGTGTCGGGGCGCATGGTTTGCAGCGTACTGCCGCTGGTCAGTTGAGGGGGGAGGACTTAGGGTGCCGCCCGTGCGAGATCGCGTGCGGGTCGTGGTGCAGGGGAAGGGCCGGCGGGCGTGGCATGCGCGCCGGGTCGGTCTCGCGGGGGCGTTGTGGGTGGCCGGTGAACTGGCCGTCACCGTCGGCGTGGTGGTGATGCTGCTGGTGGTGCACCAGGTGTGGTGGACCAACCGGCAGGCGCTGAGTGCCGCGCACGAGGTGGTCAGGGAGTTGGAGGCCGGCGGGTGGGCCCCCGTGCCCGTGGAGGGGGAGCAGGAGGGGGAGGACCCCGAGGCTTCCGTCGGGCCGACGGACGGGTCGGACGGCTCGGACGGGTCCGGGTCTTCGGGGGGTGCACCCGCCGGGAACCCAGGGCCGCGTACCGCCAAGCCGCCGCCGCGGGAGTCCGCGTACGGCATCCTGCGGATTCCCCGGCTCGGAGTCGCCGTGCCTGTCGCGCAGGGCGTGGACAAGCGGTCCGTGTTGGACAGGGGGTACGCGGGGCATTACGTGGGGACCGCGCAGCCCGGGGCCGAGGGGAACTTCGCGCTCGCGGGGCACCGCAACACGCACGGGGAGCCCTTCCGGTACATCAACCGGCTCAGGGCAGGGGACGAGTTGATCGTGGACGTGCGGGGGAAGCGGTACGTGTACCTGGTCGGGCAGATGCTGGCGCAGACGTCCGAGCGTGACACCGGGGTGATCGCGCCCGTCCCGCGCAGCGCCGTCACGCCGGGGGCCGGGTACAGCGAGCCCGGTGCGTACATCACGCTGACCACCTGCACGCCCGAGTACAGCTCCAAGTACCGGCTGGTGGTGTGGGGGACCCTCAAGCGCTGACGGGTGGATGGGGGACCGGGGGCGGCCGGGGATCAAATCGATGGCTCGTCCGTTGTCAGTGAGCGCGGTTAGTATCGATCGCGAGTACGAGTGTGGGTGCGAGTGTGGGTGCGAGTGTGGGTGCGAGTGGCGGATTCCGTACGGGAGTTCGCGCGCGGGAGCGGGAGGGGGCGGTTCGCATGGCAGAGCACAGTCGGCTTCGCCCTGTGCGGGTGATCGCCCTGTTGGCCTCGCTCCTGGTGATCGGGGGCTTCCTCGGGGCGTTCGCCGGGGAAAGCGGGCTCGGTGCCGTTGTGGTGGTCCTCGCCACGACCCTCGCCGTGGGCGCCTCGATCCTGGCCGCCCGGCTGGTGCGGCCGGTTCCGCCGCACCGAATACGTACCGCGATCCGTGATCGCGAGCAGCGCACGGCGTTCTTGCCGCAGCGGGATCCCGACGCTTCGGGCCGGTCGCGGCCCAGGGCGCCCGGCCGTGACCTTCCGACGGCCGCGTAGGGGCGCGCAGCTCCTTTCTCCTGATCACTTCTGATCGCTTCACCTTGCCGCCCCTCGCGGGTCGTCACGCCGAAACGCATCTCTTTCGACGTTCGACGCATCCCCTCGGAGGGCCCACGTGTCCGTTTTCATCGACCTTGTTGCTGTGCTGGGCCGGCTCCTGGAGCCGGCGCTGGCCGAGTCCGCGACCGCTGCCGCGATCGTGCTGTTCACCGTGCTCGTGCGGCTCGCGCTGCACCCGCTGAGCCGGGCCGCCTTCCGCGGGGCGACACCGGTGGCGGGACTGCTGCCGATGCTGCTCCAACTGCCGGTGTTCTACCTGATGTACCGGGCGTTCTCCTCGGCGGAGATCGGCGGGGCCGCCAACGAGTTGCTCGGGCACCGGCTGTTCGCCGCGCCGCTCGGGGACCGGTGGGGCGACGCACTCGGGGAGGGCGGTCTGTTCGGGGAGCAGGGGCTCGTGTTCCTCGGGCTGTTCGCGGTCGTCGCGGTGGTGGCCGCGTGGAGTGCGGTGCGCGGACGCAAGGCCGCGGCCGTGGCAGCGGCGGCCGTCGCCGCGGGCGCCGGAAGGGCCGGGGCTGCCGGGGCCAAGGTGGGCGGGCTCAAGGCCTCCGGGGCCGGTGGAGCCGGGGCGGTCGCCGAGTTGAGTGCCGAGCAGCAGGAGGTCATGCGGAAGCTGGGCGGCGTACTGCCCCTGCTGTCCTTCGGGACGCTGATCACGACGGCCCTGGTGCCGCTGGCGGCCGGGCTGTACCTGGTCACCACCACCGCCTGGTCGGTGGCCGAACGCATCTGGCTCCAGCACCGGAAGGACCGGGCGGAGCGCGCCGTGCAGGAGGGGGGCGAAGCGGAGCGTTCCGCTATGTGAACAGGGTCTTGCGGATGAGGCCGTCATCTTGGAGGATCGACCAATCCTCCGATGGCCGCAACCCATCGTCCGGCCCGGGGCATGCCCATGGGCCGACCACCCTCGACCACGGGAGAATGCCCATGAAGCTGCTGCGTGTAGGACCCGTCGGGTCGGAGCGCCCCGCGCTGCTCGACCAGGACGGGACCCTGCGGGACCTCTCCGGCCTGATCACGGATGTGGACGGCGCGCTGCTCGCCGACGACTCCGTGCTGTCCCGGGTACGGGACGCGGCCGGGTCCGGTCAGCTCCCGGTGCTGGACGCCGAGGGACTGCGGATCGGGTCGGCCGTCGGCCGCATAGGCAAGGTCGTGGGCATCGGCCTGAATTACCACGGGCACGCGGCCGAGGTGGGCGCCGAGGCGCCGGCCGAGCCGATCGTGTTCCTCAAGGCCCCGGACACCGTGGTCGGCCCCGACGACACCGTGCTGATCCCGCGCACCAGCGTCAAGACCGACTGGGAGGCCGAGCTCGGCGTCGTCATCGGTGCCACCGCCCGCTACCTGGCCTCACCTGAGGAGGGCCTCGCGCACGTCGGCGGGTACGTGCTGGTCAACGATGTGACCGAGCGCGCCTTCCAGACCGAGCGCGGTGGCACCTGGGACAAGGGCAAGAACTGCGAGACCTTCACCCCGCTCGGCCCCTGGCTGGTCACCGCGGACGAGATCCCGGACCCGCAGGTGCTGGACGTCAAGCTGTGGGTCAACGGTGAGCTCAAGCAGGACGGCAACACGTCCGACCAGATCTTCGCGGTCGGCGAGGTCGTGCGGTACGTGAGCCAGTTCATGACCCTGTACCCGGGTGACGTCATCGTCACCGGCACCCCGGCCGGTGTGGCCGCGGGCCAGCCGGAGCCGAAGCCGTTCCTGCGGGCGGGCGACGTCGTGGAGCTGGAGATCGACGGGCTCGGCCGTCAGCGCCAGGAGTTCAAGAGCGCCTAGTCTCCGCGGAGCGGAGCGAAGCGCAGGGCAGGGGCGGGGGCGGGGGCGTGGGGGCCGCCCCGCCGGGGGTGTACGGGGGGGGGGGGGACGGGGCCCGCACCGGCAGAACGAGACCGAGGCCCCCTCCAGCGGCGACCAGCGGGGCGCCGCCCAC